>JAIXVH010000117.1 GCA_027483125.1 Acetobacteraceae bacterium
CCGATTGCCAGCGCGTGCAGAGCACCACCGCGGACATGAAGCTCGCCGCGCAGCCGAGTCCGGTCAGGAAGCGCGCCGCCCAAAGCTGCGCCTCGGACAGGGCGAAGGATTCGAGCACCGCGCCCGCCACCGCCAGCACCGCGAGCCCGGCCACCAGCCGGCGCGGGCCGATGCGGTCCAGCGCAATGCCCACCGGAATCTGCGCCACCAGCAAGGCCACGAAAAACGCCCCGCCGACGCGGCCGAGCGCGGCCGGGTCCATGCCCAGTTCGGCCGCGACATCCGGCCCCAGCGCCGAGAGCGATGCGCGGTGCAGCTGCGACAGCCCGGTCATCGCGGCCAGCAGCCACATCACGCGGCTGGCGGTCACAGCGACACGCCGAACAGCAGCTGGAACTCGCGCGCGCCGGCGGCTGTCAGCGCCAGGCGCCGGCGCGCCAGAGGGTTGCTGTCCTGGGGCGCCGGCCGCGCCAGCCAGCCGCGCGCCAAGGCATGGGCCGCGATGCCGCGCGCCAACCCGCCCGAGAAATGCGGCCGCCGCTCCGACCAATCCATGCAGTCGCGGCAGGGCGCGGCCGCGATGCCGATGCGCGCCAGGGCGGCATCGCCCTCTGGCGTGCAGGCCCAGCCGCCGGCCGCGGGAGCGACCCAGCCGCGCGCGATGATCGCGCCATGCAGTGCCACGCCCAGCCGCCCGGCCACATGGTTCCAGCACAGCCGCGCCTGGCGCAAAGCCTCGCCATGCGGCCAGGGGCGGCGGGCCGCACGGGCCTGCAGGCCGCCCAGCGATTCCAGCAATTGCGCGACTTCCTCGCCGGCCAGGCGGAAGAAGCGGTGGCGGCCCTGCGCATGCATGGCCAGCAGCCCGCCCTCGGTCAGGCGCGCCAGATGCGGCGTGGCCGATGAGGGCGTGATGCCGGCCACGTGCGCAAGCTCGCCCGCGGTCAGCGCCTCACCCGGCAGCAGGGCGGAGAGCATGGCGGCGCGCGCGGGGTCGGCCAGCAGGGCGGCGGTGGCGGCGAAGGACATGGCGGCAGGATACACGGGGTGCGCGCGGGATGCTTCGGGGGTGGCTGGAATGTCGCTTGCCGATGCCGGCAGCGGCCCATAACCTGCCAGGGCATCAAGGGAGGCATTCATGAACATCACCCGCCGTGCCATCGGCACGGGAGCGGCCGGCGTCGCGTTGAGCGCCGGCCCCGCACTGGCCTGGCCAGACCGCGCCATGACCATCGTCTCCCCCTTCGGCCCTGGCTCGCCGCAGGATTTCCTGGCGCGGATGCTGGCGCCGCGCATGCAGGCGGCCTGGGGGCAGCCGGTGGTGGTCAACAACATCATCGGCGCGGCCGGGACGATCGGCGTGGACCGCGTGGCGAAATCCGGGCCGGATGGGCATACCCTGGTGGTCTCGGGCGATGCGGCGATCGTGGTGCGCATCAGCATGTCGCCGCGGCTGCCCTATGATCCGGTGCGGGATCTGACGCCGATTTCGCTGCTGGGCCGCACCACGAATGTGCTGGTGGTCGGCCAGTCCATCGCCGCGCGCAGCCTGGCGGAGCTGGTGGCGATGGCGCGCGCGCGCCCAGGTGGCGTCACCTTCGGCCATGCCGGCCAGGGCACGTCGCAGCATATCGGCGGCGAATTGCTGGCGCAGCTGACCGGGGCGGAAATGACCGCCGTCGCGTATAATGACCAGGCCACGCAGATCCAGGACGTGCTGACCGGCCGCGTCACCTTCACCTTCATGAACGGCCCGGTGGCGCTGCCGCGGCTGCGCGATGGTTCGGTCCGCGCGCTGGCGGTTTCCGGGCCGGAACGCATGGCGATCCTGCCCGATGTGCCGACGGTGGCCGAACAAGGCTATGCCGGCTTCGACGCACGCGCCTGGCTGGGGCTGCTGGCGCCGGGCAATACGCCGGCGGCGATCATCAACCGCATCCATGCCGAGGTGGTGAGCGCGATGCGCGACCCGGACGTGCGCTCGCGCATCCAGGAGATGGGCGTGGACCTGGTGGTCAGCACGCCCGATGAATTGCGCGCGCTGATCGCGCAGGAGATTCCGCGCATGGCGGGGATCCTGCAACGGGCGGGGATCAGGCCCGAATAGGCGGCAGGGCCTGGGCGCATGGCGGCCACGTGACATCTCGCGATGCGCCGGCGCAGGCGTGGGCCTAGCGTGCCGGTCTTCAACCGATCGGAACACATCATGCCCCGCCGCTGGCACAGCCTGCGCGTCATCCTCGCCTTGCTCATATCGCTGCCCGCCTGGGGCCAGGAAGCCGCGGTGGGCTTCGCGATCATCGCGGTGCCGAACGGCGCGGCAGCCCCCATCGAGACTGCGATCTGGTACCCGGCGGAAGGCGCAACCGTGCGCCCCACGCGCATCGAAGCCTTCAGCCAGGATCTGGCGCCGGGTGCGGCGTTGCGCGGGCGCGGACTGCCGCTGGTGGTGATCTCGCATGGCAGCGGCGGGTCGCTCGCGAGCCATGTGGATACCGCGCTGGCGTTGGCGCAGTCAGGCTTCGTGGTGGCGGCGCTGACGCATCCGGGCGACAATTTCCGCGACCAGTCCGGCGCCACGGACATGGCCGCGCGCACCGGACAGCTGGCCGCGGTGATCGGCCATGTGGCGGGCCGTTGGATGGATGGCGCGGTGGACCCCGCGCGCATTGGCGCCTTCGGGTTTTCGGCGGGGGCATTCACCGTGCTGGCGGTGGCCGGCGGCGTGCCGGAGCTGACGCGGATCGCGGCGCATTGCGCGGCCAATCCGGGCTTCTACGATTGTCGCCTGATGGCCGGGCGCCCGGCGGCCGCTGTGCCGCCGGTGATGGCGCGCACGCCCCTTCCGTTACGCGCGCTGGTGGTGGCGGCACCAGCGCTGGGCTTCACCTACGGGCCGGGCTCGCTCGCCGCGCTGACCATGCCGGTGCAGCTGTGGCAGGCGGGGGCCGATGCGATCCTGCCGGCGCCGCATTACATGGAGCCTGTGCGCGCGGCGCTGCCGGGTGCGGCCGAATTCCGCAGCGTGCCGGATGCCGGGCATTTCGATTTTCTCGCACCGTGCCCCGAGGGCCTGGCACGCGCCGTGCCGGCGATCTGCACCAGCGCGCCGGGCTTCGACCGCGCGGCGTTCCATGCACGGCTCAATGCGGATGTGGTGCGCTTCATGATGGAGACGCTGCGGCGGTAAGGGCGCTTGTGCGGGC
>JAIXVH010000178.1 GCA_027483125.1 Acetobacteraceae bacterium
ACCTCTGTGCAGGCACGATATCAACGCGCGACCGCATGCATGCGCGCCACATATCGCACTCACCCGGCGCATGTGCCCTGGCATGCTCGCCTACCGCCTGCTGCCAGCGTAGCGGCTGGCTGGCCTCAGCCCAGTGCAGGCGCTCTCTGAGACCGCATCGGCCGTGATGGGCCAGATTCGCGGCGGTGAGGTGCGGGCGCTGGCCATCACCTCCGCGCGGCGTTCGGCGCTGCTGCCCGATGTGCCGACAGTGGCCGAATCCCTGTCCACGAATTTCGAGATCGAGACCTGGTTCGCACTCGCCGCCCCCGCGCGGCCGAGCGCGCTGATGCAGGAGCGCCTTGCCGCCGCCATGGC
Source organism: Acetobacteraceae bacterium (assembly GCA_027483125.1). Lineage (GTDB taxonomy): Bacteria > Pseudomonadota > Alphaproteobacteria > Acetobacterales > Acetobacteraceae > Rhodovarius. The sequence goes on from JAIXVH010000178.1 coordinate 358, forward strand.
CGATGTGGCCGCCAGCACCGAAGCGCGCGAGCGTCTGCAGACCCTGGGCCTCGCCCCGCGTGAGCCGGGCACGCCCGCCACCACCCGCACCGCCGTCCACGCCGAGATCGCGCGCTGGGCGGAGGTGATCGAACGCACCAACATGGAAAGACCCGCATGACCGACCGCACCGCGCCCACCGCCCACCCGATCAACGCCATCATGGCGGAGCGCTGGAGCCCGCGCGCCTTCGACGATTCCCGCGCCGTCTCCGAGGCCGAGCTGGCATCGCTGCTCGAAGCCGCGCGCTGGGCCGCGAGCTGCTTCAACGAGCAGCCCTGGGTGTTCTGCGTCGCGCGCCGCGATGCCAATCCGGCGGAATTCGCAACCCTGCTCTCCTGCCTGTCGGAGAACAACCAGGGCTGGGCCAAGCGCGCCGGCGCGCTGGCCATCGGCCTGGCGCGGCAATCCTTCGCGGCCAATGGCAACCCGAACGTCATGGCGAATTACGACCTTGGCCAGGCGGTCGCGCAGCTGGCGCTGCAAGCCACAGCTATGGGCCTGGTCACGCACCAGATGCGCGGCTTCGATGTCGAGAAGTCCCGCGCCGCGCTGAACGTGCCGGCCGGCACCGAGCCCATGGTGGCGATTGCCATCGGCCACCGCGCCGAGGCCTCGATTCTCCCCGAGGCGCTGGCCGCGCGCGAAGTGGCGCCGCGCGCGCGCAAGCCGCAGGCGGAATTCGTGCGCCTGGGCGGGTTCTGAGCGGTTGCGGGCTTGTGGTTGCACAAGCCCGCGCCGTCACGCTTCCTTCACCTCGGAATTGCAACATGCCGCCCCCTTGCCCCGGGCGGGCGGCAATGCTGAAGCTCGGCCCGAATTGGAGACCTGCTCATGGATGATGCGCCGCGCTTCCCCACCCGCCCCGATTCCGACCCGACCTCGATGGCGGGCGCAATCCTGTGCAAGCTGGTCTTCGAGATGGGCAAGTCCCAGCAGGGCGCCCAGCGGCGGGACTGGTTCATGGCCACGGCCTTGGCGGTGCGCGACCAGATCGTGCTGCCCTGGCTGCAAGGCACCCGCAGCGCCTACGCGCAGGGCCAGAAGCAGGTCTATTACCTGTCGCTGGAATTCCTGATCGGCCGGCTGCTGCGCGATTGCATCAGCAACATGCAGCTGATGCCCGAGGTGCAGGAAGCCCTGCAGAAGCTCGGCGTCGAGCTCGAGGAAGCGCGCATGGCCGAGCCTGATGCCGCGCTGGGCAATGGCGGCCTCGGGCGGCTTGCGGCCTGCTTCATGGAGAGCATGTCGAGCCTGGGCATCCCCGCCTTCGGCTATGGCATCCGCTATGATCACGGCCTGTTCCGACAGCAGATCCACCAGGGCTGGCAGCATGAAGCGCCCGAGGATTGGCTGACCTTCGGCAACCCCTGGGAATTCGCCCGCCCCGAGATCACCTACGAGATCGGCTTCAACGGCCATATCGATGTGGAGGATGGGCCCGATGGCCCCCGCCAGGTCTGGAAGCCCTCAGAGACCATCCAGGCCGTGGCCTATGACACGCCCATCGTGGGCTGGCGCGGCAAGCATGTGAACACGCTGCGGTTGTGGTCGGCCCGTGCCTCGGACCCGCTATCCTTGCAGGCCTTCAACCGCGGCGACCATGTCGAGGCGCTGGCCGATCGGGTGCGGCAGGAATCCATCAGCAAGGTGCTGTACCCGGGTGACGAGACGCCTTCGGGGCAGGAGCTGCGCCTGCGGCAGGAGTATTTCTTTGCCTCCGCCGCCTTGCAGGATCTCGTGCGCCGGCACTTGCGCGTCTATGGCGACCTGCATTCGCTGCCCGACCAGGTGGCGATCCAGCTGAATGACACGCATCCGGCCATCGCGGTGGCGGAACTCATGCGCATCTGCGTGGACCTGCACGGCATCGGCTGGGAAGAAGCCTGGCGCATCACGCAAGGCTCCATCGCCTATACCAACCACACCCTGCTGCCCGAGGCGCTGGAATCCTGGCCCGTGCACCTGATGGAGCGGCTGCTGCCGCGGCATCTGCAGATCATCTACCTGATCAATGCGCGCCACTTGGATGTGGTGAAGGCGGCACATCCCGGCAATGACGCGCTGATTTCCAGCGTCTCGCTGATCGGCGAGGGGGCCGGGCGGCGCGTGCGCATGGGGCACCTGGCATTCGTCGGCTCGCACAAGGTCAATGGTGTCTCGGCACTGCATTCCGAGCTGCTGAAGCAGACGGTGTTCAGCGATTTCAACAGGCTTTTCCCCGGGCGCATCACCAACAAGACCAACGGCATCACCTTCCGCCGCTGGCTGTTCCAGGCCAATCCGGGGCTGACGAAACTGCTGGTCGACACGATCGGCCCGCGTGTGATGGACGACGCCTCCGCGCTCGAGGCGCTGCGGCCCTTCGCCGATGACGCGTCCTTCCGTGCCGCCTTCGCGCAGGTGAAGGCCAGCAACAAGCGCGCGCTCGCCGCCATGGTGAAGGACGCGCTGGATGTGCGGCTGAACCCGCACGCCATGTTCGATGTGCAGATCAAGCGCATCCACGAATACAAGCGCCAATTGCTGAACGTGCTGGAAGCAGTCGCGCTGTATGACGCGATGCGTGACGCACCCACGCGCGACTGGGCGCCGCGCGCCAAGATCATCGCCGGCAAGGCGGCGGCGAGCTATCATCGCGCCAAGCTCATCATCAAGCTCGCCCATGATGTGGGCCGCGTGCTGAACGCAGACCCGATGACGCGCGACAAGCTGAGCCTGGTCTTCCTGCCCAACTACAATGTGAGTGCAGCCGAGGTGATCGTGCCCGCGGCAGATCTGTCGGAGCAGATCAGCACGGCGGGCATGGAGGCTTCAGGCACCGGCAACATGAAGCTCGGCCTGAACGGCGCGCTGACCATCGGCACCATGGATGGCGCCAATGTCGAGATGCATGAGCGTGTCGGCGACGACAACATCTTCATCTTCGGCAAGACCACCGAACAGGTCGCGCAGCATCGCGCCGCCGATATCCGCGGCCGCGCCGCGGCCGAGGCCAGCCCGCGCCTGATGCAGGTGCTGCAAGCCATCCGCAGCGGCGTCTTCTCGCCCGATGACCCGACGCGTTACCACGAACTGGTCGATGACCTGCTCGACCACGACCATTTCCTGGTGCTCGCCGACTTCGATTCCTATTATGATGCGCAGCGCCGCGCCGATGCGCGCTGGCACGACCAATCGGCCTGGATGCGCTCGGCGGTGCTGAACACGGCCAATCTGGGCTGGTTCTCGTCGGACCGCACCATCGCCGAATACGCCGAGGAGATCTGGAAGGTGAAGCCCACCACGTGAGCCAAGGCCCTGCCACCGCACAGGACGTCGCCGCCATCATCACAGGACGGCACGGCGATCCTTTCGCGGTGCTGGGGCTGCATGATGGCTGGGTGCGCGCATTCATCCCCGGCGCGGAGAGCGTGGTGGCCGTGGCCGCGGGCGCGCAACAGGCGCTGGTGCGGCGCGATGAGGCAGGGTTCTTCGAAGGACCGGCGCCGGGTGGCGCCTATCACCTGCGCGCGCGGCGCGGCGACACGGCCTGGCAGGTGGAAGACCCATACCGTTTCGGCCCCACCCTCGGCCCGCTTGATGACCACCTGCTGGTCGAGGGCACGCATCGCGGCCTGGCCGAGCGCTTCGGCGCGCATGCCGTGACGCATGAAGGCGTCACCGGCTGGCGCTTCGCCGTCTGGGCGCCGCGCGCGCGCCGGGTCTCCGTGGTGGGCGATTTCAACGCCTGGGATGGCAGGCGCCACCCCATGCGCAAGCGCCTCGATTCCGGCATCTGGGAGCTGTTCATCCCCGGCCTCGCCCCCGGCCAGCCCTACAAATACGAGGTGATGGGCGCCGATGGCGTGGTGCTGCCGCTGAAGGCCGACCCCTTCGCGCGCGCCGCCGAATTGCGGCCCGGCACCGCCTCGCTGCTCGCCGCCCCCTGCACCCATGCCTGGCAGGACGCCGCCTGGATGGAAGCGCGCGCCGAAGGGCCGATGTCGGTCTATGAGGTCCACGCCACCTCCTGGAAGCGCCACCCGGATGGGCGGTTCTGGAACTGGGACGAGCTTGCTGCCGATTTGATCCCGCATGCGCGCGGCATGGGCTTCACGCATATCGAATTGATGCCCGTCATGGAGCACCCGCTCGACGCCTCCTGGGGCTACCAGACCATCGGGCTATTCGCACCCACCGCGCGCCTGGGCGAACCCGCTGGCCTGAAGCGCTTCATCGATGCCGCGCATCAGGCCGGGCTCGGCGTCATCCTGGATTGGGTGCCCGCGCATTTCCCCAAGGATTCCTTTGGTCTTGCGTGGTTCGATGGCGGCGCGCTCTACGAACACCCAGACCCCAGGCGCGGCGAACATCCCGAATGGGGCAGCGCCATCTATGACTATGGCCGGCCGGAGGTGCGCGCCTTCCTCATCGCCTCCGCGCTGCACTGGCTGCGCGAATTCCACGCCGATGGCCTGCGCGTGGACGCTGTCTCCTCCATGATGCGGCTCGACTACGCCCGCGCCCCCGGCGCCTGGGCGCCCGAGGCCGATGGCAGCGCAGAGAACCGCGACGCGCGCGAATTCCTCCAGGCACTCACCCAAGCTGTGCGCGACGAAACCCCCACCGCGCTGATCATCGCGGAGGACAGCACCGATCGCCACGGCATCACCCGCCCGCCCGCGGAAGGGGGCCTGGGCTTCCACCTGAAGTGGAACATGGGCTGGATGAACGACACGCTGCGCTATGTCGCCAAGGACCCGCTGCACCGTTCGCACCACCATGGGCTGATGAATTTCGGCCTGATGTATGCGTGGAACGAGCGCTACATCCTGCCGCTGTCGCATGACGAAGTGGTGCATGGCAAAGCCACGCTGCTCGGCCGCATGCCCGATGCGGGCACCGATGACTGGCAGCGTTTCGCGGGGCTGCGCGGCTATTATGGCTTCATGTGGGGCCATCCGGGCCGCAAGCTGCTCTTCATGGGCCAGGAATTCGCCCCCTGGCGCGAATGGTCCGAGGAGCGGGAGCTGGACTGGTGGCTGCTCGCCTATCCGCGCCATGCCGGCATGGCAGCCTGGGTCGCGGCGCTCAACACGCTCTACCGCGGCGAAACCGCGCTGCAATCGGACGACAGGCCCGAAGGCTTCCGCTGGATCGACGCCGATGACGCGGCCGAATCCACCTTCTCCTGGCTGCGCCTCGCGCCGGATAGCCTTGCGCCGCAGGCGCGGGGCGCGCGCCCCGTGGCGGTGCTGTGCAACTTCACGCCCGTCCCGCGCCAGCGCCGCATCCCGGTGCCCTTCGAGGGCGCCTGGGAGGTGCTGCTGAACAGCGATGATGCGCGCTTCGGCGGCAGCGGCATGGCGGCAGGCCCGGCGCTCGCGCTGGACGGCATCGCCGATATTGTGCTGCCACCTCTGGCGACCATCTATCTCGCACCAAAAACTGAACAGGGAGTGTCCGATGCGCGGTGAAGACGCAGCCCCCGCGCCGCTCGCGCGCCAGGCCATGGCCTTCGTGCTGGCAGGCGGCCGCGGCTCGCGCCTGATGGAATTGACCGACCGCCGCGCCAAACCCGCCGTGCCCTTCGCCGGCAAGTCGCGCATCATCGATTTCGCGCTGTCGAACGCGCTGAATTCCGGCATCCGGCGTGTGGCGGTGGCCACCCAATACAAGGCGCACAGCCTGATCCGCCACATGCAGCGCGGCTGGAACTTCCTGCGTCCCGAACGCAATGAAAGCTTCGACATCCTGCCCGCCTCGCAGCGCACCTCCGAGGCCAATTGGTACCTGGGCACGGCGGATGCCATCTTCCAGAACATCGACATCATCGCGGATATGGCGCCGCGCTTCATCGTGGTTCTGGCGGGCGACCACATCTACAAGATGGATTACGAGCGCATGCTGCAACAGCATGTCGCCGAAGGCGCGGATGTGACCGTCTGCTGCGTCGCGGTCCCGCGCGAGGAAGCCACGGGCTTCGGCGTCATGGCGGTGGATGCGCAGGCGCGCATCATCGAATTCGTGGAAAAGCCCGCTGATCCGCCGCCCATCCCCGACCGCCCGCATCTCGCGCTGGCCTCGATGGGCATCTACGTCTTCTCGACCAATTTCCTGTTCGACCAACTGCGTCGCGACGCCGCCGACCCGCATAGCAGCCATGATTTCGGCAAGGATATCATCCCCCATATCGTGCGGCATGGCCGCGCGGTCGCGCATCGCTTCGAGCGTTCCTGCGTGCGCTCCACCTCCGAGAACGAGCCCTATTGGCGCGACGTCGGCACGGTGGACGCCTATTGGGAAGCCAATATGGACCTGACCGAGGTGGTGCCCGCGCTCGACCTCTACGACCAGGCCTGGCCGATCTGGTCCCATGCCGAGATCACGCCGCCCGCGAAATTCGTCCATGACGTCGAAGGCCGCCGCGGCAGTGCCGTGGCCTCGCTGGTCTCGGGCGGCTGCATCGTCTCGGGTTCGTCGGTGACGCGCTCGCTGCTCTTCACCGGCGTGCATGTGCATTCCTTCGCGACGCTGCGCGGCGCGGTGATCCTGCCGCGCGTCGATGTCGGGCAGGGCGCGCGGCTGACGAATGTGGTGGTGGACAGTTCCGTGCGCATCCCGCCCGGGCTGGTGGTGGGCGAGGACCCGATCGAGGATGCCCGCCGTTTCCGCCGCACGGATAAGGGCATCGTGCTCATCACCCAGCGCATGCTGGATGCGCTGGCCTGATGCAGATCCTGGCCGTCGCGTCGGAGGCTTTTCCCCTCATCAAGACCGGCGGCCTGGCGGATGTCGTGGGCGCGCTGCCGGGCGCGCTCGCGCCGCAGGGGCTTCGCGTCACCACCATGCTGCCCGGCTACCCCGCGGTCTTGGCAGCGCTGCCCAACGCCCGCAGTGCGCGCAACATCGCCGACCTGTTCGGCGGCCCCGCGCGCCTGCTGCGTGGCGAGGCCGCGGGCCTGGACATCATCGCGGTGGACGCACCGCATCTCTTTGGCCGCGCCGGCTCCCCGTATTTGATGCCCGATGGGCGCGAATGGCCCGACAATGCGCTGCGCTTCGCGGCCCTCGGCGCCGCCGCCGCCCTGGTCGCACAGGACGGCCTGCGCGGCGCGCGCTTTTCGGCCGTGCACGCGCATGACTGGCAGGCCGGCATGGCGGCGGCCTATCTGCGCCATGGCGCGACCCGCGTGCCCTGCCTCTTCACCATCCATAACCTGGCCTTCCAGGGAAAGTTCGAGGCCAGCGTCTTCCCGCGCCTGGGCCTGCCGTGGGAGGCCTTCGCCGCGCAGGGGCTGGAATACTACGGCGGCGTGGGCTTCCTGAAGGCCGGGCTTTGGTATGCGGATGCGATCAGCACGGTCAGCCCCAGCTACGCCGCGGAAATCCGCACGCCTGCCGAAGGCATGGGCCTGGACGGGCTGCTGCGCGGCCGGGGCGCCGCGCTGCACGGCATCCTGAACGGCATCGACCTCGCCGAATGGAACCCCGCCACCGACACCCATCTGGCCGCGCGTTTCGACGCCGCTGATCCGGCCCCGCGCGCCGCCAACAAGGCCGCGCTGCAACGCGCCCTGGGCCTGGCCGAAGACCCGGACGCCCCGCTTTTCGCCTATGTCGGGCGGCTTGCGTGGCAGAAGGGCGTGGACCTCATGCTGGAGACGATTCCGGCCATCTTCGACGCCGGCGCGCAGCTTGCGATCCTGGGTGCGGGCGAAGCACAGCTGGCCGAACGCTGCGCCGGCGCGGCGGCAGCCAACCCGGGGCGTATCGGCACACGCATCGGCTTCGATGAGGGCCTCGCGAGACTGATCTATGGCGGCGCCGATGCGGTGCTGGTGCCCAGCCGCTTCGAGCCCTGCGGCCTCGCCCAGCTTTGCGCGCTGCGCTACGGCGCGCTGCCCATCGTGGCGCGCGTGGGTGGGCTGGCCGATACCGTCGTGGACGCCAATACCGCCGCGCTTTCGCAGGGCTGGGGCACCGGCTTCGCCTGCGCGCCCGGCAGCGTGGCCCTGCTGGCCGAGGCCATCACGCGCGCCGCCGCCGCCTTCCGCGAACCCAGCATTTGGCGCGCGCTGCAAGCCAATGCGATGCGCGCCGATGTCTCCTGGGCGCCATCGGCGGCGCGCTATGCCGCGGTGTTGCGCGGCCTTGTGCATGGATGAGCTGGGCGTTTCGCTGACGCCGGATGGCGTGCGCGTGGCGATCCCGGCACCGGGTCTCTCGCGCCTGGAATTCTGCGTCTGGGATGCCGCGCACGAGACCCGCCATGCGCTGACCCAGCGCCTGGGCGATGTCTTTCATGGCGTGATCCCCGGCATCGTCGCCGGCACCCCATACGGCCTGCGCGGCGACGACCCATCCAAACTGTTGATCGACCCCTGGGCGCGGCGGCTCGCCGAACCTATTCGCCTGCACGTCTCGCAATTCACGCCAGGCGAGGAGAGTGGCCCGCACACCGCCAAGGCCGTGGTGGAAGCAGTGCTGCCGCCCGCCGAACCCTTCCTGCCCGCTGGCCCGCTTGTGATCTACGAGCTGCATGTGAAGGGCTTCACGCAGCGCCACCCGGAGGTGCCGCCGGCGCTGCGCGGCACCTTCGCGGGGCTCGCGCACCCGGCCGCCATCGCGCATCTGGCCACGCTCGGCATCACCCATGTGCAGCTGATGCCCTGCGCGGCCTGGGTGGATGAGCGGCATCTGCCGCCGCTCGGCCTGTCCAACCACTGGGGCTACAACCCGGTCGCCTTCCTCGCCCCCGATCCGCGGCTGGCACCGGGCGGCATGGCGGAGGTGCGCGCGGCGGTGGCCGCACTCGCGGCCGCGGGCATCGGCACCATCTTCGATGTGGTGCTGAACCACAGTGGTGAGAGCGACGCCCAAGGCCCCACACTCTCCCTGCGCGGCCTGGGTGAGGCGCATTGGTACCGCATGCGCGACGGCGCGCTCGCCAATGACGCCGGCTGCGGCAACACGCTGGCGCTGGACCAGCCCTGGCCGATGCGGCTGGCGATGGATGCGCTGCGCCACTGGGCCGCGCAGACCGGCTGCGCGGGCTTCCGGCTGGACCTGGCCGCGACACTCGGCCGCACCGCGCGCGGCTTCGAGCGCGATGCGCCCTTCCTGCTGGCCATGCGCCAGGACCCGCTGCTGCGCCGACTGCTGATCATCGCCGAGCCCTGGGATGTCTCGGGCCATCATCTGGGCGCCTTCGCCCCCGGCTGGCCGGAATGGAATGACCGTTTCCGCGATGATCTCCGCCGCTTCTGGCGCGGTGATGAAGGCATGATCGGCGCCGCCGCCACGCGGCTGGCGGGCAGTGCCGATCTCTTCGCCGGGCGGCCTGCCACCGACAGCCTGAACTTCATCACCGCCCATGACGGCTTCACCCTGGCCGACATGCTGGCCTTCACCACCCGCCGCAACCACGCCAATGGCGAGGAGAACCGCGACGGCCACGCTCACGAGATCGCCTGGAACAACGGCACCGACGGCGAGACCACGGACCCCACCATCATCGCCCGCCGCCAGGGCGATGCGCGGGCGCTGCTGCTGACGCTGCTGGCCGCGCGCGGCACGCCGATGCTGGCCATGGGCGATGAACTCGGCCGCACGCAGGGCGGCAACAACAACGCCTATGCGCAGGACAATGCCACGACCTGGGTGGATTGGACCGCGGCTGATGACGGCCTGCGGCACTTCACCGCGCGGCTGCTGGCGGCACGGCGCGCGCATCCGGCGCTGCATGCGACGCGGCATCTGACCGGCGCGGCCGCGCCCGGCGAATGCCCGGATGTGGCGTGGTCGCACCCCTCCGGCCGCGCGCCGGATTGGGGCGCGGACCAGGCGCTGCTGGCCATCTTCACGCAGGGGGCGGATCGCGTCGCCGTCGCGCTGAATGCGGGTGAGGCGGCGCAGCCGCTGCATCTGCCGCAGCCGCGCGCTGGCCATGGCTGGACGCTGCTAGCCGACAGCGCTGCACCCGAGCGCAGCGGCCCGCCGCCCGCGCAATTGCCCGCGCGCGCAGCCCTGCTGCTGGCCGAAACCCCGCGCCCGCGCGGCATGGATGACGACACGCTGCGCCGCATCGCCGATGCCGCGGGCATCGAGACCAGCTGGCGCGATGTGCGGGGCCTGCGGCATGACGTGCCGGTCGCAAGCCTGCGTGCCTTGCTCGCGCAACTGCCGCCGCCCGGCATCGCGCCGCTGCCCGCCCATGTCGTGGCCCCGGGCGAGGTGCTGCTGCATGGCGCGCCCGATGCGCTGGTGCTGCACATCACGCTGGAGGAAGGCGGCACGATCGAGCTTCCGGTGCGCCCGGGCGATGGCGCGCGCGGCATCACCATCGGCGCGGATGGCCGGCATCATCCGCATCGGCGCATCGCCCTGCCGCCGCTGCCGCAGGGGCTGCATGCGCTGCATTGGGGCGCGCATCGGGCCTTGCTGATCAGCGCGCCGGCGCAATGCCACCTGCCGCCGCGGCGCGGCTTCGCGGTGATGGCGCAGCTCTATGCGCTGCGCCGCGCGGGAGATGCGGGCATCGGCGATTACGCCGCGCTGGCCGATTTCGCGCATCATGCGCGGGAGGGCGGGGCCTGGCTGGCCGGCATCTCGCCGCCGCATGCGCTGATGCCGGTGGGGCGCGAGCGCGCGAGCCCCTATCAGGCCAGCGACCGGCGCTTCCTCGAGCCCGTGCTGATCGATGTGCCAGGGCTGCCGGCGGGCGATGCCGCGCTGGTGGATTACCCGGCCGTCTGGGCGGCCAAGCGCGCCGCGCTCTGGGCGCGCTTCCCGCGCGATGCGGCGCCGATGCCCCAGGGCGCGCTGCTGGATTTCGCCACACACCATGCCATCGCCGAGCATCTCGGCCGCACCGGTAACTGGCCAGACGGGCTGCGCCATGCGCGCGACCATGCGGTGGCGGGCTTCGTCGCGGCGCACCCCGATGCGGTGCGCTTCCATGCCTGGCTGCAATCGCAGGCCGATCAGCAATTGGCAGCAAGCGCCGGGTTGCTCTACCGCGACCTCGCGGTCGGCGCGCATCCCGATGGCGCGGAGGTCTGGTCGCAGCCCGGCGGCTGGCTGCAAGGCTTTTCCCTGGGCGCGCCGCCCGACCCGCTGGGGCCGGAGGGCCAGAATTGGGGCCTGCCGCCGCCGCGGCCGGAACTGGCGCCCGCGCAGTTCGCGGGGCTGCTCCAGGCGAATATGCGCCACGCCGCGGCGCTGCGGGTGGACCATGTGATGGGCGTGCAGCGGCTGTTCCTGGTGCCCGAGGGCGGTGCGGGCGCGGATGGCGCCTATCTGCGCTATCCGCGTGACGCCATGCTGGCCGTGCTGCGGCTGGAATCGGCGCGGTCGAACTGCCTGGTGGTGGGCGAGGATCTGGGCACCGTGCCAGAGGGCATGACCGGCTTGCTGCACGACCAGGCCGTGCTCTCCTATCGGGTGCTGCCCTTCCAGCGGCAGGCGGATGGCGCGCCAATCCCGCCCAGCGATTGGCCCGAGCGTGCCGCCGCCTGCATCGCGACGCATGACCTGCCGCCCTTGCGCGGCTGGTGGGAGGGGGCGGATCTGGCGGAGCGACGCGCGCTGGGTCTGGCGGTGGATGACACGCGTGCGGTCGAAACGGCTGCTCTGCTGCGGGCCGTGGGTGCCGCCGGAGAGTGGCCGGAAGTCGCGGCCGCCATCCATCGCTTCGTGGCCGAGGCGCCATCCATGCTGTTGCTGGTGCAGGCGGAGGACCTGGCAGGGGCGCTGCTGTCGGTGAACCTGCCGGGCACTGATCGGGAGCGGCCCAATTGGCGCCATCGCCTGCCCGAGACGGTGGCCGCCCTGTTCGATACGCCATTGGCGCGCGCCATATTGGATGCGGTGCGCGCCACTGGCCGTTGACCGGCGCCGCGCCGCGCCATAGGGCTTAAGGGGTGCCACCCTCCCAGATCGCCGCATCGCCACGGAACATGCTGCTGGGCATCATGTGCATGTGCCTGGCGGGGGTGCATTTCAGCGTGATGGGCGGCACCGCCAAATTGCTGGGCGAGAGCTATTCCAGCATTCAGGTCAGCTGGGCGCGGGCCTTCATTCACATGGTGTTCCTGACCGCGTTGTTCGTGCCGCGCTTCGGCATTGGCGTGTTGCGAACCAAGCGGCCCGGGTTGCAGCTGGGGCGGGCGGCGATGCTGACCACCTCGAACCTGTGCTTCTTCTATGCGGTGACGTTCATTCCGCTGGCCAAGGCCTCGGCCATTTCATTGACCACGCCGATCATCGTGGCACTTCTGGCCTGGCCCTTCCTGCGCGAGCGGACCACGGCGCTGCGGGTGGCGGCGATGCTGGCAGGCTTCGCCGGCGTGCTGATCATCATCAGGCCTGGGGGCGAGGTGTTCCACATCGCGTCCATCCTGGTGGTGGTCTCGGCCAGCGCCTATGCGGTGTACCAGATCCTGACGCGGCTGGTCGCACCCTATGACAGCCCGGAGACCTCGGCGCTCTGGGCGCCGCTGACCGGGGCCTTCCTGGTGATGGCGGCGCTGCCCTTCGTGTGGGAGACGCCGCGCTCCTGGGGGGATGCGGGGATGTTCTTCGCCATCGGCGCGCTGGGGGCGATCGGGCATTATCTGGTGGGCTATGCGCTGCGCTTCGCGCCTGCGAATATTGTCTCACCCTTTCAGTATGTGCAGCTGCTCTCGGCGGTGGCGGTGGGTTGGCTGATGTTCAGCCACATGCCCGATGCCTTCACCTGGGCGGGGGGGGCTGTGATCATCTCGGCGGGGCTGGTGCTGGCCTGGGCGCAGGCGAAGGGGCGATGATGCGCGCTTGCGACAAATTCCGCGCCTGGG
>JAIXVH010000017.1 GCA_027483125.1 Acetobacteraceae bacterium
CATGCGCCGCGCCGCCTTCTGGCTCTCGGGCCAGGTGCAGCTGGGGCGCGACACCTTCCCCCGCGGCCAGCCTGAAAACCTGCGCGAGGTGGACCGTTCCGGCATCTCGGCCGACCTGCCTTCGCTGCTGCGCGCCTATGCCGCCGCCCGCCGTCGCGCCACCGCCGCGCGCCCCTATCAGCCCAAGCCCCGCCGGCTTTTCAGCGTGGCCGAGGCGCTGGTGCGGCTGCGTGCGCTGCTGGGCAATGCCCCAGGTTGGACCGTGCTGCAGGCCTATCTGCCGCCCGGCCTCGGCACGCCGCTGGAACGCCGCGCCGCACTCGCTTCCGGCCTGATCGCCACCCTGGAAGAAGCCCGCGGCGGCGGTCTGGAACTGCGCCAGGACCAGGCCTTCGGCCCGTTGATGATCCGCATCGCCAAGCAGGAGCCCGCGCATGCCGCTTGATGTCGAACCCGCCTTGCTGAACCCGCAGCCCGACGAGACGGCGGTGTTCGAGCTGTCGCTGCGCATCGCCGAAGCGATGATCTTCGCCAGTGACAAGCCGGTGCGGCCCGAGCGCCTGCAACTGGCCCTGCCCGCCGGCGCCGATGCCATGGCGGTGCTGACCGCCTTGCAGGCGCGCTGCGCCGGCCGGCCGGTGGAATTGGTGGAAGTGGCGGGTGGATTTGCCTTCCGCACCGCGCTCGACCTCGCACCCGCCATCACCCGGGTGGTGGAAATCCCGCGCCGGCTTCCCCGTGTCGCGATGGAGACGCTGGCCATCATCGCCTATCACCAGCCGGTGACGCGCCCGGAGATCGAGGAGATTCGCGGCGCCACGCTGTCGCAGACCACGATCGACGCGCTGCTGGAGATGGGCCTGGTCACCACGCGCGGCCGCAAGGAAGTGCCGGGCCGCCCCGCTCTCTGGGCCACCACGCCGCGCTTCCTGGAGCAGTTCGGCCTGCGGGGCCTGCATGACCTGCCGCGCCGCGAGGAACTGGTCAGCGCGGATGTGGCGGCGCTGCCGCTGGAGCAGCGGGCTGCTACGCCGCTGCCTGATCCGGCCCTGGCAGCAGCCGACTGACCACCGCGCGCTGGGCGGCGTCCAGCGCCTCGAAGGCGATGCCCGCGCCGGTTTCGTCATGCCGGATGATGCGGCAGGGCAGGGTGGGCCCGGAGCCCAGGCGCAGCTTCGCCTCGCGCAGATGGTCAGGCACCGCGCCCACGAAGAACACGCCGGAATGGCTGATGTCCCGCAGCCAGCCATCGGCCTGGCCGCCGGCCCATTCCAGGCGCGCGCGGCAGTCCTGGTCCGGCTGGCGCTGGCGCGTTTCGCTGCGGCGGTCGAGTTCCTTGATGCGGCCGCGGATCACCCCGGACAATTGCGAGCGCAGGCCCTGCATCGCGCTGTTCACCTCATCCGCGTGCTGGCCGAGGCGCGTGGCGCGGCCGCCGCCGGCCTGGGCATCGCGCGCGATGCGGTCCACGCAGCCCGCGACATCGATGGAATTGCCGGCAGCCGCCTGCACCATGCGCGCGATTTCCCGGGCGGCTGCGGATTGTTCCTCGATGGCGGCACCGACGGCCTGCGCCACCTCATCGATCTGCGCCACGGCTGCGGCGATGCCATGGACCATGGTGGTGGCCTCGCGCGCGGTGCTGCCCATGGCGTTGATGCGCTGGTCGATATCCTCGGTGCTGCGGGCGGTCTGGCTGGCCAGGTTCTTCACCTCGGTCGCGACCACGGCGAAGCCCTTGCCGGCATCGCCGGCGCGCGCGGCCTCGATCGTGGCGTTGAGCGCGAGCAGGTTGGTGCGCGAGGCGATGTCGGCGATCAGGCGCGAGACCTCGCCCACCTGGTTCATGCTGGTATCGAGCTGCTGGAACACCTCGCGCGTGCGCGCGGTCAGCTGCACGGCGTCACGCGTGGCATGCGCGGCGCGGGCCATCTGCTGCGCGGCCTCGGCCGCGGCCTGGGCCAGTTCGCCGGTCACCTGGGCGGCACTCTCGGCGCCGCTGCGGCTGTCCCCGGCCAGGGTCGCGGCCTCACGCGCGGCCAGCATGGCGCTCTCGGCGGCCTCGCCGAGTTCGCCGGTCACGTCGCTGAAGCTGGCCATTCGCGCCTGCACCTTGGTCACGGCGTCGGCGGCCTCGGTCTCGATCAATGTGGCGATTTCGGTCAGCGCCTCGGTGCGGGAATTGGCGGCCTCGGCCGCCAGGCGCTCGCGCTCCACCTCGAGCGCGCGGGCATTGCGCGCGGTGTCGCGGCAGATGCGCGTGGCATCCAGCAGCGCGGCAACTTCGCCGCGGCCATGGGCGGGCGGAATCGAGCTGTCCAACTCGCCGGCGGCGATGCCACGCAGGCGGTCCACCGCCCGGCGCAGCGGCCGCACCACGCGATGCAGCACATACCAGGCCGTCAGCGCTGTCACGCCCAGGCCCAGCAGCAGCAGCGCGATATCGGACAGCACTTGCCGGCTGGCGGTGCCGGCGCTTTGGCCATGCAGGGCGACGGCGCGCTCGCTCGCCGCGCGCTGGACCGCTGCCAGCCCGTTGATGGCCGTGGTCGCCGTGTCGAACCAGATGCGCGCTGTGACCGGCCAGGCCTCGCCCGCCATGGCCGCGGCCATGACCCGGCCGCGCATGGCGATGAACGCCTCCATCGGCAGCGCATCGCGCAGCGGGGCGGCCAGGGCCGGCGACAGGTTGGGTAGCAGTGGCGAGAGGCGGGCCAATGCGGCCTCCTGCCGGCCGCGCAGCGTGCCCAGCGTGATCAAGTCCTGCGGTGTCAGCCGTCGGCCAGCGGCGATGGCGCCGTTCAGCATGCCGCGTTCGCGGCCCAGATACTCGCCCAGTTCGCTCAGCGCGTCGCGCACCTCCCGCAGCAGATCGGCCTCATTGCCGGCCTGATCGATGGCCTCGATGGCGCGGCGCAGGGCGACCAGCGTGTCGATGCAGGCGGAACTGGTGGCGAACCACAGGGCCGGGGCGGGGCGCTGTTCGGCCGCGCCACGCAGGCGGGCGCGCAATGCATCCAGCGCCGCGGTGGCCTCACTGTGGCGGGACAGGGCCTGGGCGATGGCGGCATTGCCGCCGGATGCCGCCGCCACGCCGCGCAATGCGCCGGCGATCATGGCCTCGGCCTCCTCGCGCAGGGATTGCACGCGGCTCCAGCCGGTATCGGTGGCCGGGGCTGCCGCGGCCAGCAGGCCGTTCGTCTCGCCGCGTTCAAGCGCCAGCGTGCCGACCGCCTGCACCAGCCGCGCGGTTTCCCGGCCGACAGCTTCGCGCGTCTGTGCGGCCTCACGGCGGTCGAAGGCCGACCAGGCACCAAGCGACAGCAGCGTGGCGGTGGCCAGGCCAAGTGCCACCAAGGGCGCGCCGAGACGAATTGACAGCGACATTCTGATCTCCTGCAATCGCGTGCAGAAGGCCCAGCGAAGCTTAAGCTTGCCTTATCGCAATCAATTCTTTTGTGCCCGAACGCCCAAGATATGTGCGATGGCATAGGCCAGGTCGGCGCGGTTCAGCGTGTAGATGTGGAATTCATCCACGCCATTGGCCTGCAGCAGCCGCACCTGTTCGGCGGCGACCACGGCGGCGATCATGCGCCGCGTGCCTTCATCCTGTTCGGTCCCTTCGAAGAGGTCCGCCATCCAGCCCGGAACGCTGGCGCCGCACATGGCGGAGAATTTCGCCACCTGCTGGAAGTTCGACACCGGCAGGATGCCCGGCACGATGGGTGCCGTGATGCCCGCCTTCTGGCAGCGTTCGATGAAGCGCAGATAGGTTTCGGTGTCGAAGAAATACTGGGTGATGGCGCGCGTCGCGCCGGCATCGAGCTTGCGCTTCAGGTATTCGATGTCGGCATCGAAGGAGACCGCCTCGGGGTGCATTTCCGGATAGGCGCCGACGCTGATTTCGAAGGCCGCCACGTCACGCAGGCCGCGCACCAGATCCTCGGCCTGGGCATAGCCGCCGGGGTGGGGCGTGTATTTGTCGGCACCCGCCGGCGGGTCGCCGCGCAGGGCCACGATGTGGCGCACGCCCGCGGCCCAGTATTCGCGCGCGACCTCGGCGATTTCCTCGCGCGTGGCGCCCACGGTGGTCAGATGCGCCGCCGGCGTCAGCGAGGTTTCCTGCACGATGCGCGAGACGGTCTGGTGGGTGCGCTGGCGGGTCGAGCCGCCGGCGCCATAGGTCACGCTGACGAAGCGCGGCGCGAGCGGTTCCAGCCGGCGGATGCACTCCCACAGCTGCTTTTCCATCGTCTCGTTCTTCGGCGGGAAGAACTCGAAGGAGAGGCTGGGCACGGGCAGCGCACGCGGCGCGGGCAGGCCGGAAAAGCGCGGGCCGGAGAGCCAGCGGTCCAGCGTGCCGGAAGGGAGAGGCAGGTTCATGCGCGCTAGATGGCGCAGCACCCGCGGCTGCGCAAGCGGTCACAAACAGTCACGCAGGTCATGGTTCCCGCGCGACATGTTTTCCGCTACTAACCAAGTCAGGGCCTTTGCGCCGTTGCTGTTGGGGGTCATCAGGTACTCATGCGGTTCACCCGTTTTACCATGCTCGGCCTGCTGGCCTTCCTGGCCGCCTGCGCCACGCCGCCGCCCGTCACCGACCGGGACGCATTGGCCGAATTCAACGCCAACAACGACCCGGCCGAACCCTTCAATCGCGCCGTCTTCGCGGTGAACCAGGGCCTGGACACGGTGCTGGTGAGGCCTGCCACCATGGCCTATCGCACGCTGGTGCCCTCGCCCGCGCGGACCGGGCTGCGCAATGCGCTGCGCAACATCCGCACGCCGGTGATCCTGCTGAACGACATGCTGCAGGGCGAGCCGCAGCGCGCCGGCAACACGCTGGGCCGCTTCGTGGTCAATACCACGCTGGGCCTGGGCGGCTTGATCGACGTGGCGGATTGGTACTGGGGCGTGCCCTTCCACAATGAGGATTTCGGTCAGACCTTGGCGACCTGGGGCGTGGGCGAAGGCCCTTACCTGGTGCTGCCATTGCTGGGGCCGTCCAACCCGCGCGACACGCTGGGCTTCGCGGTGGATATCGCCACCCAGCCGCTGACCTGGGTGGGCAGCGGCTTCGAGGTGAGCCTGCTCTCGGGCCTGCGCACCGGCCTGGGCCTGCTGGATGCACGCGAAGCGGTGCAGGACACGCTGGATGAGGTGAACCGCACCTCGCTCGACCCCTATGCCACGCTGCGCAGCGGCTATCGCCAGGGGCGCAACGCGGCCATCGCGAACCGCGACCGCGGCGCGCAGCCGGCGCGCTGAACCATGACACGTCGAGGCATTGCCGCGATCCTGCTGGGTATGGCCGCGCTGCCGGCACATGCGCAGATGGACACCGCCCGCGCCGCCAGCTTCATCCAGGCCGCGGGCAATGAGCTGGTCGGCGTGATCAACAATGGCAGGCTCTCAGCCCAGGCGCGGCGCGAGCAGGTGGCGACCATCCTGCGCCGTGCGGTGGATTTGGAAGGCGTGGGCCGCTTCGTGCTGGGGCGTTTCTGGCGCGTCGCCTCCCCGGCCGAGCAGCAGGAATATCTGCGCCTCTATGAGGAAAGCCTGGTGCGCAACCTGGCCGGGCGTTTCGGCGAATTCCAGGGCGTGCGCTTCGAGCTGGGCCGCACGCAATCCCGCACCGAGGAAGACGCGCTGGTCAGCACGGTGGTGCAGCGCCCCGGCCAGGCGGCGTTCAACCTGGATTGGCGCATCGCCGATGTCGGCGGCCAGCCGCGCATCGTGGACCTGATCGCCGAGGGCACGTCCTTGCGGCTGACCCAGCGCAGCGAATTCGCCAGCGTGATCACGCGCGGCGGCGGGCAGGTTTCGGCGCTGATCGCCGCATTGCGGCAGCAGCTGGCGCAGTAGGTCAGTCGAGCGCCGCTTCCATCGCATCCCGCGCCGCCAGCAGCGGCGGCAGGCATAGGCGCAGCCCTTCCGCAGGCGTCACCGCGCGCGCCATCCAGATGGCGTTGATGCAGCCCAGCAGCCGCTTTCCCTGCCGCAGTGGCACCGCGACCGAGCCGGTATGCGGCCAGGGTGGGCCAGGCTCGCGCAGCGCGTAACCGTCCCGGCGGATGCGCGAGAGGCGCGTGCGCAGGGCCGGCGAGGCGCTGCCCAGCAGGGCCAGTGTTTCCTCGCGTTCGCGGGCGGGTGCGAAGGCCAGCCAGGCCTCGCCCACCGAGGAACCCACCAGCGGAAACAGGCGCCCGGCCATGCCGCGATCGATCGAGAAACGCGCGATGCGATGCGTGCTCTCGCGCACCAGCATCTGCGTGCCCTCGCGCGTGGCCAGATCCGAAGGCCAGCCGATGCGCGTGGTGAGCTTGAACAGGGCGGGGGCGGCGATGGCGCTGATCCATTCCTCATCCTCCACGCCATCGGAGAGCGTGCGCAGCTTCAGCCGCAGGGTGAAGCGGTCATCGGAGGGGCTGCGCGCGATCCAGCCGCCGGCCTGCAGCGTCTCCAGCAGGCGATAGACAGAAGCGCGGGGAATGCCCGTCTCCTTCGCCAATGTCAGCGCGGTGGCGCTGCCATGGCGGTTCAGCGCCGCCAGAAGATCGAGGCCGCGCGCGAAGGCGCGGATGGGGATGGCTGTCATGGGCATGTCCGCCTGGTGGACAGGTTGCACAGGAGCTTTGCGCATCGCCCCCCGCCGCTGCAACCATCACGCCCGGAGGAAACGCATGTCCGATGATAACGTGCTGGTGCTGGGTCTCGGCCCGGTCGGCGCGACGCTTGCCTTGCTGCTGGCGGCCCAGGGAATGCGCGTGCGCGTGCTGGAGCGCGAGGCCGCGCCCTACCCCCTGCCGCGCGCGCTGCATTTCGACGATGAGGTGATGCGCGTCTTCCAATCGGTGGGCCTGGCGCAGGCCATCCTGCCGGCCACGCGCGTCTCGCCCGGCATGAAATTCGTGGCGCCTGATGGCCGGCTGCTGATGGATTGGTCGCGCCCGCAGGCGCTGGGGCCGCTCGGCTGGCATGCCAGCTATCGCTTCCATCAGCCGGCGCTGGAGGCCGCTTTGCGCGAGGCGCTGGCCGCGCGCGGCATCGCGGTGGAGACCGGCGTGAACGTCACCGCCATCGCGCAGGATGCGACGGGTGTGACCGCCGCCGGCCGCCGCGCGCGCTGGCTGGTCGGCTGCGACGGCGCGCGCTCCATCACGCGCGAGACGATCGGCGGTGGCTTCGAGGATCTGGGCTTCGCCGAACGCTGGCTGGTGGTGGACATGCTGCTGACGCGCCCGCGCGATGATCTGGGCGATCACTCCATCCAGTTCTGCGACCCGCGCCGCCCGGCCACCTATGTGCGCGGCGTGGGCGAGCGCCGGCGCTTCGAGATCACGCTGCATGATGACGAAGCGCCCGATGACCGCATGGACCCAGCGCTGGCCTGGTCGCTGCTGCGCCGCTGGGTGACACCGGATGACGGCGTGCTGGAACGCGCCGCGGTCTATACCTTCAACAGCAAGGTCGCGCGGCGCTGGCGCAGCGGGCGCCTGTTCATCGCCGGTGACGCCGCGCATCTGACGCCGCCCTTCATGGGCCAGGGCCTCTGCGCTGGCATCCGCGATGCCGCCAACCTGGCCTGGAAGCTGGCGCGCGGCGATGATGCGTTGCTCGACAGCTACCAGGCCGAACGCGCGCCGCATGTGCGGCAGTATATCGAGACCGCGGTGCGCCTGGGCGGGCTGATCAACACCCGCGCCATGGCCGAAGCGCTGGGGACGGATGCGCCCGAGGAGCCGGTGCGCATGGCCTCCATCGCGCCCGCCCTGGGCGGCTTCGAAGCCCCGCTCGGCCGCCCCGCGCCGCAGCCCTTCCTGGCCGATGGCATGCGGCTGGATGACCGCGTCGGCCACGCTTGGGCGGTGCTGCTGCGCGACGCCGACATCGCCGCCGACCACCTGGCCGAAAAGGGCGCGGTGCTGCTGGCCGATGCCGCGCTGCACCCTTGGCTCGACACCCACAACGCCATCGCCGCCCTGGTCCGCCCGGACCGGCAGCTCTGCGCCCTGGCCCGCGATGCCGCCGGCGTGGCAGGCTTCGCGCAACAGATGGAGGGACGGGCATGATCCAGGCACTCGGCTATATCGGCGTGCGCGCCACGCAGCCCGCGGAATGGGACGGTTATGCCGCGAATTTCCTCGGCATGCAGCGCGTGGACCAGGGCGGCGGCACGCGGCATTTCCGCATGGATGATCGCGCGCAACGCCTGATCGTGACGCCGGAGGCCGATGACGGGCTCGCCTTCATGGGCTGGGAAGTGGCCGATGCCGCGGCGCTCGACGCGTTGGCCGCACGGCTGGAATCGCACGGCACGCGCGTCACCCGCGGCCCCGCCGCCGAGCGCCACGTCACCGACTGCATCATCTTCCATGACCCGCAGGGCAACCGGCTGGAGGCCTTCCACGGTGCCCACCAGGCGGACACGCCCTTCGCGCCGGGCCGCCCCATCTCCGGCTTCCGCACCGGCGCGCTGGGCATGGGCCATGCGGTGCTGAATGTGGTCGATGCCAATGCGCTGCTGCCCTTCTATCGCGATGTGCTGGGCTTCCATGTCAGCGACCACTCGCAGAAACCCTATCCGCTGTATTTCTTCCATGTGAATGGCCGGCACCATTCCTTCGCCATGGTCGGCACCGGCCGCGCCGGGCTGCATCATTTCATGGTGGAACTCGGCTGCCTCGATGATGTGGGCCAGGGCTATGACCTGGCGATGCTGGAGGAAGGGCGCGTCGCCTATACGCTGGGCCGGCACACCAATGACCACATGACCAGCTTCTACACGCACAGCCCCTCGGGCTTCTTCGTGGAATATGGCTGGGGCGGGCGAGTGATCGACCCCGCGACATGGCAGCCGCACGAGACCTTCGATGGGCCGTCGCTGTGGGGCCATGACCGCCTGCACATGCCGCCCGAACAGCGCGCGCGCATGCGGCAATTGCGACTGGACGCGGCCGCGAAGGGCCTGCGCGAACCCATCCAGGTGGTGGATTGCCCCTGGTTCGTCAGCTTGAAGGAGACCGCATGATGCATCGCCGCGCCCTGCTTGCCGCCCTGGCCCTGCCCGCGCTCGCGCAGGCGCAGGAGATTCCGGGCCGCACCGTCACGCTGGTCGTGCCGTTCAGCCCGGGCACGGTCATCGACATCATGGCGCGCGCCTTCGCCGAACCCTTCCGCCAGGCGCTGGGCAGCGGCGCGAATGTGGTGGTGGTGAACCGCGACGGCGCGGGCGGTTCCATCGCCGGCGCCTTCGTCGCGCAGTCGCGGCCCGATGGCACGGTGATCGGCTTTGGGCCTTCGGGCGGGCTGACGGTGCAGCCCATCCTGGTGCCCAGCCTGTCCTATCGGCTGGATGCCTTCCAGCCGGTCTGCCAGACCTTCGAGAACATCTTCGCGCTGGCCGCCGCACCCAACGCGCCCTTCCGCACCCTGCCGGAGATGATCGACCTGGCCCGCGCGCGGCCCGAGACGCTGAGCTTCGGCCATGCCGGCAACGGCACCACCGGCCATCGCATCATCCGCGAATTCGAGATGCGCGCCGGCATCCGGCTGAACGAGGTCGGCTATCGCGGCGGCGGGCAGATGCTGACCGATGCGCAGGCCGGGACCATCCCGATGATCGTCACCACCTGGGCGACGCTGCGCAATTCCGGCCTGCGCGTGCTGGCCATCGCCTCCGAACAGCGCGACCCCGCGATCGGCGCCGAGGTGCCGACCTTCCGTGAACTGGGCCATGACGTGACGCTGCGCGGCTTTGGCGGGCTCTGGGCGCCGCGTGGCCTGCCGCCGGAACTGGCCCAGCGGCTGGAGGCCGCCTGCCTGGAAGCCACGCGCTCTGACGCCTATGGCACGGTGATGCGCAATGCCGCGCAGGTCGTGGCGCCGCTGGATGGCGCGCGCTTCGCCGCGCGGATGCAGCAGGAACAGCAGGAAGCGCGCACCCTGCTGGACCGGCTGGGGCTTATCCCGCGCTGAGGCTGGAAAGCCGCGCCATCGCCGCGCGGGCTTCGTCCATCAGCTGCGCCATGATCTCGCCGATGGGCTCCACGCGCTCGATGAAGCCCATCGCCGCACCGGCGGAGAGCATGCCCGCTTCCACATCGCCCTGCGCATAGGCGCGGTCACGCTGTTCGGTGCCGCGCGTCAATTCGGCAAATTGCGCGTGTTCGGTCATGCCGGCGGCCTCACGCGCGCGCACCTCGCGCGCGGTGGCATTGTCCAGCACGCGCCAGGCGCCGCCGAGCGTGGGGTTCGCGGCGAAGCAGACCAGGCTGTCATCCTCGCCGGCGGCGACCAGGCGCGCCTTGTAATGGGGGTGCGCCGTGACCTCCGCGCCGGCCAGGAAGCGCGTGCCGATCATCACCGCATCCGCGCCCACGGCGATTGCGGCCACGATCTGCCCGCCAGTGCCGATGCCGCCGCCGATCGCGAAGGGCACGGTCAACCGCCGCGCCGCCAGCGCGCCCGCGACCATCGCCGGCATGTCGGTATTCGCCCCCGGATGCCCGCCGCATTCCATGCCCACGATCACCACCGCATCCACGCCCAGGCGCTGCGCGGTGATGGCGTGGCGCAGCAGCGGCACCTTGTGCAGCACCACGCCGCCGGCATCCTTGATGCGGCGGATCAGGTCATCGGCGGGCGCCCGGCCGGCGGTCTCGAAATGCCGCACGCCGGCGGCCAGCGCGGCATCGACATAGTCCATCAGCGGCACCTGGGTGTGGCGGCTGGTGGAGACATTCACGCCGAAGGGCAGGCCACCTGTCAGCGCGTGGCAGCGGGCGAGTTCGGCCTCGAAGGCCGGCAGATCGGCGCTGCTGCGGGAGGTGATGAAACCCATGCCGCCCGCGCGCACCACGGCGGCGACATAGGGCGCATCGGCCAGCCACATCAGCCCGCCGGCCAGCACCGGGTGGCGGATTCCGAACAGGCGGGTGATGCGGGTGTTGAAGGGCGTGTCCATCACCGCGCAGGGTTGCGCGCGGCGATGGGTTTGTCGATCAGCCCAGGGCGCGGCAACCGCGCCCGTTTCGGATCAGGCCGTGCCTTGCGGCGCGCCGTCGATCCCGTTCTGCGCGCGGCGGGACTGCCAGAGCGCCACGAAGTCGATCGGGTTCAGGAAGACCGGCGGGAAGCCGCCATCGCGCGTCACTTCCGCCAGGATATTGCGCGCGAAGGGGAAGAGCAGCCGCGGGCATTCGACCAGCAGCACCGGCTCCACCTGGTCCTCGGGCACGTTCACGCTGAACACGCCGGCATAGGTCAGTTCGGCGATGAAGCAGGTGGTCTCGCCCAGCTTGGCATCGGCGCGGATTTCGAGGCTGACCTCATACAGCGACGGCCCCTGTTCCATCGGCCGCGCCTGCACATCCAGGCGCAGATCCACGGCCGGCGGCTGGGTGATCTGCGGGAAGATGTCGGGCGCGCCAGGCACTTCGAAGGACAGGTCCTTGGTGTACTGGATGTTGAGGACGAGCGGGGGCGGCGGCGCCTGGTCGGACATGGTCTGAGCTTCCTGAATCGGGTGCGCGGCGGGTAGCACGGGCGGGCAGGGGCGCCAATGCTGGGGGAATTTTCCTTGCGTGGGCGGTTTGTTCTTGTTTTGATCGTATATATAGGACTACAGGCCAATTTCCCTTTGGAGATTGGTCATGCCCCCCGCCCCCTCCAGACCCTGGCTCCCCGCCGTGATGATGTTGTCAGGACTGCTTTTGCTGGGTTTCCTGGCGATGTCCTGGCCCGCCGGCATCGGCGTCACGCATGTCGCGGCGCTGTTGATATTCCTGGTGGGCCTGTCCTTCGCGGGTTTCCTGTGGTGGCTGGCGCATCGATCCTTCGCCATGCTGACCGACCCGGCCACCACGCCGGAACAGATCGCCGCCCTGCGCGAATTGCCCATGGCCCTGCCGGAAGGCACGGTCCGCGCCGTTCTGGCGCTGATCGTGGGCGTGGTCGGCCTGCCCTTGCTGCTGTTTGCCGCCACCCTGGGCCTGACCGACGCCATTGCCGG
>JAIXVH010000433.1 GCA_027483125.1 Acetobacteraceae bacterium
CGCTGGCCGCAGCACTGCAAAACGCCCAGGATGCCCTGTGCCCACGCTGCATCGATGACATGGACCGCACCGGCATCAACCACCCCATGCTGCGCATGATGCGCGCGGAGGTCGCGATTGATGTCGCGATGCGGCGGCTGGATGAGGCCGCGATCCCACCCGGTCTGCGCCGCCTGCTGCAGGCGCGGCTGGATCGGGCCGCGGCCACCAACCGGCAGCTCGATGAGGTCACGGCCTCCTACGGCCTGTTCCGGGCGCAGCGATTGTTGCGCAGCATACCTTAGCGTGAGCGGAAAAAGCGGCGCGACATGATCTGGCGCAAACCCCGCCGGCCGCTGTCGCGATATTGTCACATCCTGCAGAGGGAGGTGCCCATGCGTTCCCGCGACGTGACCGAGCTGGTCCGCGACCAGCGCCCATTGACCCTGCCGCCCGAAACCCCGGTGCATGAGGCCGCCGCCGCCATGCATGCGCGGCGGGTGGGCGCCGTGCTGGTGGTGGAGAACGACCACCTGGTCGGCATCTTCACCGGCCGGGACGCGCTGCGCTGCCTGGCGCGCAAGACGGGCCATGCCTCCACCTTGCGCGACGCGATGACGCCCAGCCCGCAAAGCCTGGCGCCGGGCACGCCCGCGATGGATGCGCTGCGCGCCATGCAGGACATGGGCGTGCGCCATATGCCGCTGGTCGATCAAGGGCGCGTGGTCGGCATCGTCTCGCGCTATGATTTCCGCGCGATCGAACATTCGCGACTGGAGGAGGAGACAGGGTATTTCGAGACCATCCGCTGATCGCCTATCCTGCGCGGATGCAAGTCTCGAACCCGCCTGATTCCGATATCGCCGCGCTGTTGGCGCGCCGGCCGCGCGTGGCGCTGGTCGGCGCGTCCGACAAGCCCGCGCGCGCCTCGAACAGCGTGATGCGCTTCCTGCTGGAACGCGGCTTCGCCGTCGTGCCGGTGAACCCCGTGCTGGCGGGCAGGACCATCCATGGCCAGCCGGTGGTCGCCACCCTGGCCGAGGCCGCGCCGCTGGACATGGTCGATGTGTTCCGCCGCAGCGAGGAAGCCGGCGCGGTGGTGGACGAAGCCGCCGCACTCGGCGCGCACGCCGTCTGGCTGCAACTCGACGTAGTGGACGAAGCCGCCGCAGCACGGGCGCGCGCCGCCGGCGTGCTGGTGGTGCAGGACCGCTGCCCGGCCATCGAATGGCCGCGGCTGGGGATCACCTGACCGGCGCCGCCCCCAGGCCCAGCAGGCGGATCAGCGGTGCCGGGCCTTGCTGCCCAGTGGCGGCGATCTGCGGCCAGGGCACCGGCTGGGCAGGCCGCAGCGTGATCTCCACGCCGCGCGCCTGACGCCGCACCAGGGCCACCAGCGCATCGCGCAGTTGCTGCATGCCGGGCGGCGCGTTCTGCATGGACAGCAACTGCCCCAGCAGCTGCACATGCTGCTGGCGCACCTGGTCCTCGGTGCTGCGCATCTGCTGCGCCTGGGCACGCAGGGCACGCGCATACAGGCCTTCATCCACATAGCGCAGACGGGCATCGCGCAGGATCATCGCGGCAGCATCACCGCGCTGCGAGGCCTCTGGCGTCCAGCCATCGATCGTCACGCCCAGGGCGATGGCACCGATTTCCTGCACACCCAGCGCCAAGGCTGGCATGGTGACGCGCCCGGCGGTGGGTTCGTAGGCGGCCTCGAATGTCAGCGATGCGTCAAGCTGGCGCAGGCCCAGCGCATCGAGGAACTGCGCCGTCACCGGCGAATTCGCGACCTGCACGCCACGCAGCGCGAAGCGCATGGTGCCGGCCATGTTGGCCAGCGTGTCGGCCTCGACCAGAAGCCCCGCCGCGCCGCCCAGCGGCATGCCGCCCGGCCCGGTCAACAGCAATTGCTGGAACGCCATGGACAGCCGGCCGGCCGGCGGGGTGGGCGGCGGCACCTGGCGCACCGCGGCATCCATCAGCGCCGCCATGTCGAAGCCGGCCAGCGTGAAGCGCGCCAGCGTCATGCCCTGCACGGGGGATTGCGGGATATTGGCCACCATCAGCCCTTCCAGGCTCAGCGTGCCGCTGCGCCCCGCGCCATAGTCGCGCAACGCCATGCGCTGGATCGAGACGCGCGGCTCACCCGCGGCTTCCAGACCTTCGATCACCAGGCTCTCCAGCCCGAATTCCAGCGGCATGGGGCGGCCACCGCCGGGTGCGGGGGTATGGCGCAGCCGCTCGATCTCCACCCGCGCGATGCGCAGCGTGTCATTGCCATCCTGCGTGAGCACGCCGCGCATCACGGCACGGCCGACGCCGGTCTCGGTCAGGCCCTCCAGTTCCAGTTCGGCGATGCGCAGCGTCTCATCCGGGCGGACCAGCCGCACGCCGGACAGGCGCACGCCGTCAGGATCCGCCGCCAAAGGTGCTGCACTGTCGAAGGCCAAGGTGGTCGGCGCAGGCAACAGGGCGCGCAGCCTGGCGATGGCGGGGTGCTCGGCGGGCTGGGCGAAGGCCGGCAGGGCCATGATGGCCGCCAGCGCCGCGGCAATGGCAATACGCATTCTGAAGCTTCCCTTCCTCATCGCAACAGAATGGCACATCCGCTGCCCCTGGCGAGATACGATGAGTGACGCCATGTTGACATCATGGCGCAACTCCCCGCGAAGCCGCGCGACGACGTCGCGGCCTTCCTGGCCCGTGTGAACAGCATGCCCGTGCGCCCTGCCAGCGCGCGGCAGGGCCGGCTGTTGTTCATCATGGACGCCACCGCCAGCCGCCAGCCCAGCTGGGACCGCGCCTGCCACCTGATGGCGGAGATGTTCGCCGTCACGCGCGAGATCGGCGGGCTGGCCGTTTCCCTGGTGTATTTCCGTGGCCATTTGGAATTGGCCGCCACCCCCTTCCTGTCCGATGGCGCCGAGCTGACCCGCCGCATGGCCGGCGTACAATGCCTGGGCGGGCAGACGCAGGTGCTGCGCGCATTGTCGCACGCGCTGAACGTGACGCGGGCCGAACGCGTGCATGCCTGCGTGCTGGTGGGCGATGCGCTGGAGGAAGCGGTCGATCCAGTCTGCCACGCCGCGGGCCAGCTGGGCATCCATGGCACGCCCGTCTTCGCCTTCCATGAGGGGGCCGAACCGCACAGCGCCGAGGCCTTCCGCCAGATCGCCAAGGTCTCGGGCGGCGCCTTCGCGCCCTTCGATTCCGCCAGCGCCGATGCGCTGCGCGACCTGCTGCGCGCGGTGGCGGTCTTCGCGGCGGGCGGGCGGGCGAAGCTCGCGGCGCTGTCCGGACCGGCGGCGAAGCGCGTGCTGGCCCAATTGCCGGCGCCGCGATGATCTGGCTGATCGCGGGCTTCGCGGCGCTGGCCTTGGCCTTCATGCTGCTCTCGGCCTTCGCGCGTGCCGATGCAGCGGCGGTGAAGAAGGCCGTGGTCTGGGGCGGCATGGGCCTGGGCGTCCTGGTGGCGCTGTTCCTGCTGCTGAGCGGGCGCGGCGGCATGGCGTTCTCGGCGCTGGTGTTTTTCGGCCCCGCCTTGTGGCGCTGGTGGCAGGGCTGGCGCGCCAAGCAGGTCTTCCAGGGTGCCGCGCGCGATGGCGAGACGGCGGTGGACACCGCCACACTCGAAATGCGCCTGGACCTGGCCACGGGCGAGATGCGCGGCCGCGTCATCCGCGGTGTCTTCGCCGGGCGCGACCTGGCGGAACTGGCGCTGCCACGGCTGTTGGAACTGCTGGAGGATTGCCGCGCGGAGGACCCCGAAAGCGTGCCCCTGCTGGAGGCCTGGCTGGATCGCGTCGCTCCCGAGTGGCGCAACCCAGCCGAGGCGCCGCTGGACCGCCGCGCGGCCCTGGAGCTGCTCGGCCTGTCGGAGGGCGCCTCGGAGGAAGAAATCCGCACCGCGCACCGCCGCCGCATGCGGGAGGCGCACCCCGATGCAGGCGGTGATGCAGCCCTGGCCGCTCGGCTGAACGCGGCACGGGACTTTCTTCTCGGCGACTGAAACGGAAGTTTCACGACATCCTGCGACGTGACAGCCACCGGCGCCGCGTGGCACATGCCGGACAACCAGGAGGTTCCGAACCATGCTGAAGCCGCTCCGCAAGGCTGTGATGCCCGTCGCCGGGCTCGGCACGCGTTTCTTGCCCGCGACCAAGACCGTCGCGAAGGAAATGCTGCCGGTGGTCGATCGCCCGCTGATCCAATACGCCGTGGATGAGGCGCGGGCCGCGGGTATCGAACAATTCTGCTTCGTCACCGGCCGCGGCAAGACCGCGATCGTGGAGCAGTTCGATGTCGCCTATGAGCTGGAGCGCACGCTCGAGGAACGCGGCAAGGCCCGCGAATTGGCCGAATTGCGCGCGCAGCAGCTGGCGCCCGGCAGCGTCATCACCACGCGCCAGCAGGTGCCGATGGGCCTGGGCCACGCCATCTGGTGCGCCCGGCATTTCATCCAGGATGAGCCCTTCGCCATCCTGCTGCCTGATGACCTGATGATGTGCGATGTCTCCTGCACGAAGCAGCTGGCCGATGCCTACAAGGAAACCGGCGGCAATGTGGTCGCGATCGAGGAAGTGCCGCGCGAGCGCGTCAATCGTTACGGCGTGATCGACATCGCCGAGGACAAGGGGCGGCTGGTCTCGGTGAAGGGCCTGGTGGAAAAGCCGCCGGTGGATCAGGCACCGTCCAACCTGACCATCATCGGCCGCTATGTGCTGATGCCCGAGGTGATCGGCCATCTGGCCAAGATGGAAAAAGGCGCGGGCGGCGAAATCCAGCTGACCGACAGCATGGCCAAGCTGATCGGCACGCAGCCCTTCCATGGCGTGCGCTATGAAGGCCGCCGTTTCGATTGCGGTGACAAGGCCGGGTACCTGGAAGCACAGGTGGCCTTCGCGCTGGCGCGGCCCGATCTGGCCCCGGCAATGAAGGACATCCTGGCCCGCTACAGTTAGCGCCGGGCATGAAAATCACCATTCTCGGCGCGGGTTATGTGGGGCTGGTCTCCGGTGCCTGCTTCGCGGAATTCGGCGTCGATGTCGCGCTGGTGGACAATGACCCCGCGCGCATCGAGGCGCTGCGCGCCGGCCGCATGCCGATCTACGAACCCGGCCTGGACCGCCTGGTGGCCGATAATGTGCGCGACGGGCGGCTGACCTTCCATACCGAATTGGCGCCTGCCATGGCGGGCGCGGAAGCGGTTTTCCTGGCGGTCGGCACGCCCTCACGCCGCGGCGATGGCCATGCCGACCTGTCCTATGTGTTCGCGGCCGCCGAACAGGTGGCGCGCGTGGCGACCGGGCCGCTGACGCTGGTCACGAAATCCACCGTCCCGGTGGGCACGGGCCAGCGCATCATCGATCTGGTGCGCGCCATTCGTGATGACGTCGTCGTCGCGTCCAACCCGGAATTCCTGCGCGAAGGTGCTGCCATCGGCGATTTCATGCGGCCTGACCGCGTGGTGATCGGCGTCGAGGCCGGCGCGCGTGGCGAAGTGGCGCTGACCACGCTGAAGCGCCTGTATCGCCCGCTGTATCTCATCGAAACGCCCATCGTCGCGACCAGCCTGGAAACCGCCGAGACCATCAAATACGCCGCCAACAGCTTTCTCGCGATGAAGATCACCTTCATCAACGAGGTCGCCGATCTCTGCGAGAAAACCGGCGCGGATGTGCATGATGTCGCGCGCGGCATTGGCCTGGATGGCCGCATCGGCCGGAAGTTCCTGCACCCTGGCCCCGGCTATGGCGGCAGCTGTTTCCCCAAGGATACGCTGGCCTTCGCGCGCACCGCGCAGGATGCCGGCGCGCCGCTGCGCCTGGTGGAAGCGACCATCGCGGTGAACGACGCGCGCAAGGAAGACATGGCACGCCGCGTCATCGCCACGATGGGCGATGCGCGTGGCAAGCGCATCGCGGTGCTTGGCCTGACCTTCAAGCCCGAGACGGATGACATGCGCGACGCGCCATCGCTCGCCGTGCTGCCCGCGCTGCTCGCCGCTGGCGCCACCATCATCGCCTATGACCCGGAAGGCACGGCCCAGGCGCGCCCCATGCTGCCGGCCGCCAC
>JAIXVH010000468.1 GCA_027483125.1 Acetobacteraceae bacterium
GTGGATGACAGCGGCTTCCGCCTGACCGGGCGTTTCACCAAGCAGGTCTTCGCGCTGGGCGATGAGATGGAAGTGACCCTTCGCGACGCGAACGCGCTGACCGGCAGCCTGCAATTCTCGATCCGAGAGGGGGCGCGCCCGGTGCTGCGCCGCAAGCGGCGATGATGCTGGAAGACCTCGCGCCGGGCATGGTGTTCCACGGCGGCCCCATCACCGTCTCGGAGGAAGAGATCATCGCCTTCGCACGGCTCTATGATCCGCAGCCCTTCCACACGGACCCCGTGGCGGCGGCGGCGCATCCGGTGTTCCAGGGCCATTGCGCGAGCGGCTGGCACACGGCGGCGCTGAGCATGCGCATGATGGTCGCGGCCGCCGGGCATTTCGGCTGGGGCGTGGTGGGCGGCGGTGGCGGCGAACTCTCCTGGACGCGCCCCGTGCGCCCCGGCGACACGCTGCGCCTGGAGGCGGAGGTGCAGGAGGTGACGCCGTCGCGCTCGCGCCCCGATCGCGGCACGGTCATCATGCGCAACCGCACCTTCAACCAGCGCGATGAGGAAGTGCAGGTCTTCGGCGTGCGCCTGGTTGTCCCGCGCCGGCCACATGGCGCGGGCTGACGCGCCCGCCTATATCTCGGCGCATGGCACATGATTTCGATCTCTTCGTGATTGGCGGCGGCTCGGCGGGCGTGCGCATGGCGCGCATCGCGGCCGGCCATGGCGCGCGCGTGGCCGTGGCGGAAGAACGCTTCTGGGGCGGCACCTGCGTCAATGTCGGCTGCGTGCCGAAGAAGATCATGGTCAACGCCGCCGAATACGGCATGTGGGCCGAGGATGCCACCGCCTTCGGCTGGGACATGACCGTGCATGGCCATGACTGGGCGAAGCTCGCCGCCGCGCGGGACAGCGAAGTCACGCGGCTTTCGGGCATTTATGGCCGGCTGCTGGCGGGTGCGGGTGTGACCAGTTTCGACGCGCGCGCGACCTTCATCGATGCGCATACGCTCGATGTCGGCGGCCAGCGCGTGACAGCCGAGCGCATCGCCATCGCCGTCGGCGGCCGCGCCACCAAGCTGGATATTCCCGGCGCCGAACATGGCCTGATCTCGGATGACCTGTTCACGCTGAAGGCGCTGCCCAAGCGCGTGGCCGTGCTGGGTGCGGGCTATATCGCGCTGGAATTCGCCGGCCTGCTGCACGGGTTGGGCGCACAGGTGGAGGTGTTCCACCGCAGCCCGCAGGTGCTGCGCGGCTTTGACCAGGATGTGCGCATTGCCGCGACCGAGGCGATGCAGGCGCAGGGCATCCGCATGGAAGGCGGCGTCAACGCCACGCGGATCGCCAAGGTGCCGGGCGGGCTGGTGCTGCAACTCTCGAACAACGGCATGCGCGAAGTGGATGCGGTGTTTTTCTGCACCGGCCGCGTGCCCAATACCCAGGGCCTGGGCCTGGACCGCGCGGGCGTGACGGTGACGCCGGGCGGCGCCATCCCGGTGGATGACGAACACGCCACCAACCAATCGCATATCTTTGCCGTGGGCGATGTGACCGACCGGCTGAACCTGACGCCGATGGCCACCGCCGTGGGCCATGCGCTGGCCGATACGCTGTTCGGCAACAACCCGCGCCGCGCCAGCTACGAGAATGTGGCGACCGCCGTCTTCACCAGCCCACCCATCGCCACCGTGGGCCTGACCGAGGAACAGGCCGCCGCGCGCGGCCCCACGGATGTTTACGTCACACGCTTCACGCCGATGCGGCACACGATTTCCAAGCGTGAAGGCCGCCGCACGCTGATGAAGCTGGTGGTGGACCAGGCCAGCCAGCGCGTCCTGGGTGCGCATATGGTGGGCGAGGATGCCGCCGAGATCATGCAGGGCATCGGCATCGCCGTGGTGATGGGCGCGACCAAGCAGGATTTCGACCGCACCATCGGCATCCACCCCACGGCCGCCGAGGAATTCGTCACGCTGCGTACCCGGACGCGTGTGGCTGGCGTGCAGTAGCGCGCGCCACATTTCCGCCATATGCTGCGTTGCATCGCCGCTTTCGCGGCTCCGCATCACCATCTGTGCGGATGATCCACGCCTGCGGCGGTCATCCACAGGGACCGAAGATTGGGAGAGACACAGGCCATGGCCTGGACGCCATCAAGCTGGCGCGGCATGCCGATCCGGCAGGTGCCCGAATACCCCGACGCCGCCGCATTGGCCGCGATGGAGGCGAAGATCGCCTCCTTCCCGCCACTGGTCTTCGCCGGTGAGTGCGAAAGGCTGAAGACCGCGCTGGCCGATGCCGGCCATGGCCGCGCCTTCGTGCTGCAAGGCGGCGATTGCGCCGAGAGCTTCGGCGATTTCCGCGCCGATTCCATCCGCGACAGTTTCAAGGTGCTGTTGCAGATGGCGGTGGTGCTGACCTTCGGCGCCACCGTGCCTGTGGTGAAGCTGGGCCGCATGGCGGGGCAATTCGCCAAGCCGCGCAGCAGCGATACCGAGACCATGGGCGGCGTCACCCTGCCCTCCTATCGCGGCGACATCATCAACGGCCCGGACTTCACGCCCGAGGCGCGCATCCCCGATCCGTCGCGGATGGAATTCGCCTATATGCAGTCGGCCGGCACGCTGAATCTGCTGCGCGCCTTCGCCACCGGCGGCTTCGCCGACCTGCACCAGGTGCATCGCTGGAACCTGGATTTCCTGGGCAAATCCACGGTGTGGGACCGCTACGAAGGGCTGTCCGCGCGCATCGACGAAACGCTGGCCTTCATGGCCGCCTGCGGCATGAACAGCGACAACGCACCGCAGATCCGCGAGACCGCCTTCTACACCAGCCATGAATCGCTGCTGCTTCCGTATGAGGAAGCGCTGACGCGCATGAGCAGCACGCATAATCGGCATTACGCGTGCAGCGCGCATTTCCTCTGGATCGGTGATCGCACCCGCCAGCCGGATGGCGCGCATGTGGAATTCCTGCGCGGTGTGGCCAACCCGATCGGCATGAAGGTCGGCCCCAGCTCCGACCCTGCCGAACTGGTGCGCATCTGCAAACTGCTGAACCCGGGCAATGAGATGGGGCGGCTGACGCTGATCTCGCGCATGGGCGCCGACAAGGTAACGGTGAAGCTGCCGCCCTTGCTGCGCGCGGTGCGCGATGCGGGCTGCAATGTCGTGTGGCTATGCGACCCGATGCACGGCAACACCACCACCCAAGCCGGCTACAAGACACGCAGCTTCGACGCCATCCTGGCCGAGGTGCGCGGCTTCTTCGACGCCCACGCCGCTGAGGGCACCATCGCCGGCGGCGTGCATGTGGAAATGACCGGCGCGGATGTGACGGAATGCACCGGCGGCGCCTACCGGCTGACGGCGGCGAACCTGGCGGAAAACTACGCCACCAGCTGCGACCCGCGCCTGAACGCCGCGCAATCGCTGGAGCTTGCCTTCCTGATCGCCGAGGAATTGAAGGCCCGCCGCGCCGCGGCACCACGCCAGGTGCGCGCCGCGGAATGACCGTGGATTCCGACGCGCAGATCGCAGCCCGCACCGACAGCTACTTCAACCGCACGCGCGCCATCGTCGAGAAATTCGGTGATGCGCGCGTGACCTATGCGGTGTTCCTGCGGCGCCCCGTGATCAGCGCGCCGCGCATCGCGGTGGACTGGCTGCGCGCCATTGCCACACGCCGCAACACCGCCTTCGAGATCGAGCTGGAACACAAGGAAGGCGAATGGGTCGGCGCGGGCGACCCGCTGCTGTACCTGACCGGTTCCTTCGCCAAGCTCGCCGATCTGGAAACGCTGTACCTGCAGAAGCTGGGGGCTGCCTGCGTCGCCGCGCACAACGCCTACCAGATGTGCCTGGAACTGCCGCAGGCCGCCTTCCTGGCGATGGATGCGCGCCACTGCGCGGGCGCCGAGATGCAGGACATGATGGCCTATGCCGCCAGTGTCGGCGGCCGCGCGGCGCAGCAGGAGGGGGCGAAGGGCTTCGTCGGCAATGCGACCGATGCCACCGCGCATTGGTTCGGCGCCAATGCCGGCCGCGGCACCATGCCGCATGCCTTGATCGGCTATGCCGGCAGCACGGTGCGCGCGGCGGAGATGTTCCACGCCACCTTCCCCGATGAGGCGCTGACCGTACTGGTCGACTATTTCGGGCGCGAGGTGACGGATGCGCTGGAGGTCTGCGCACGCTTCCCCCAGCTGGCCGCCGCCGGCCGCATGGCGGTGCGGCTGGACACCCATGGCGGCCGCTTCCTGGAGGGGCTGGACCCGGCCGAATCCTATGCGGTGCTCGAGCGCCACGCGCCCGTCGCGGTGCGCCGCTACCGCAGCGAGACGGAGCTGCGCCACCTGGTCGGCACCGGCGTTTCCGCCGCCGCCGTCTGGCGCATGCGTGAGGCGCTGGACAATGCCGGCTATCCGCGCGTGCGGATTGTCGCCTCATCTGGTTTCGGCGTGGGCAAGTGCCGCGTCATGGCGGAAGCCAAGGCGCCGATCGACATTGTCGGCACCGGCAGCTTCCTGCCCGAGAGCTGGTCCGAGACCTACGCCACAGCGGATATCGTGTCGTATGACGGTGTGCCGCGGGTGAAGCTCGGCCGCGAATTCCTGCTGCGCCACGCCGAGGCGCGCGCGCAACGGGACGCTTAGACAGAGCTCTCGATCGCCGGCCCCAAGGCTGGATTCTTCGCCGCCGGATGCGCGGCGTTGCGATAGCGCAAATCACCGGAAGGCTCCGCATCCGGCGCCGGCAGCCCGAACAGTTCGGCGCGCGATGTCGCCGTGACGGCCACCACGCGCTGCGCCACGGGGTCGGTCAGGAAGCGCCGCACCGCGCCTTCCAGCGTCAGCGTCTCGCGCAGCGCGCGCCATTCATGGCGTTCCAGATCCTCGACGAAACTCGCCAGGATTCCAGGGCGCCGGCCAGACAGGCGCGCCGCCGCCTGCGTTGCCAGGCGCGCCGCCACGGCCTGCGCGATCTCGTTCTCGCGCCCGGCACGCGCGGCCATCACGAAGACGCTGCCGCTGGCCGGGTCGCCCGTCACCGCCAGATGCGCATCCGGCCCGAATTGCTGGCGCAGCACATTGGGCAGAGAGGCCTGCGCGCCAGCCAGCACCAAGGGGTCCAGCTTCAGCATGGCATCCGCGCTGGAATCCTGGCGCTTTTCCTCGGCCAGCATGGCCAGGATGCGGTTCTGCAGCGATGCCAGCTGCGCCGTGTCCTGCACGCCCTCGGGCAGTGTCATCTTCAGCAGATAGCGGCCCGGATGCGCCGCCAGCCAGGTTTGCAGCCCCGGGTGAATCGCATCCATCAAGCCGAACCAGGCGCCGCGATGCAGCGGGCGGCCTTCCTCGGCGCTCACCACATTGCAAGCAATTTCCGCGCTGGCGCCGCCGCGTTCGATCAGCAGGTCATGCGGCGTACCGTCCAGCAGCCCATCGAAGCGCACCGCGAAGCCGCGGCTGCGCGCGATGGCCGCGGTGCGCACCAGGTGGAACAGCGGGATCAGCGTGGCCTCGCCGGACAGGCCCTCGCGCACCATCGCGGTCAGGCGCGCGCGCGGGTCGGCGGGAAGGGTGTCGGCCAGTTGCGAGACCGCACGCGCGAAGCCCAGCACGCGACGCTCCGGTGTGCCGGCGCGCGCGAGCGCCGAGGCGTCGGTCATGCGCGCCAGAATCAACTCCGCGGCGTGGCGGCGTTGCGCGGCGCGGCCGGCAAAGGTGGCGCGGCTGGCGCGCAGGCCCAGGTCATTGACGCGCTTGCCCCAGGCGTCACGTCCCGCCAGCCGCAGGAAGTCCCGCAGCGCTCCAGGATCGGGCCTTGTGTCGGGCACGGGCATCAATTTGTTTCCGGAATAGATCGATCTCCACCAGAACCCCACCCTGACTTTGGCGTCAAGGATTGAATCAGTGCCGTCTGCGTCAGGCTGGGTGGAAATGCCCATGGATGCGGCGCGCGAGTGATGGGCCAACGCCGGGGCAATTCTCCAGGTCCTCGAGCCCGGCCTGGCGCACGCCGCGCGCCGAGCCGAAATGGTTCAGCAGCCGGCGCTTCACCGCCGCACCCACGCCTGGCACGTCATCCAGCTCCGACCGCGTCAGCGCCTTGGAGCGCCCGGCGCGGTGCGTGGCGATGGCGAAGCGATGCGCTTCATCGCGCAGCCGTTGCAGATAGTAGAGGACGGGGTCGCGCGGCGGCAATTGGAAGGCCTCGCGGCCGGCCATATGGAACCATTCGCGGCCGGCATCGCGGTCCTCGCCCTTGGCGATCGCGACCAGCGGAATGTCGGACAGGCCGAGCTCCGCCATGATCGCGATGGCGGTGCTGAGCTGGCCCTGGCCGCCATCGATCAGCACCAGATCGGGCCAGGTCTCGCCATCGCGCGTCGGGTCTTCCTTCAGCGCGCGGGAGAAGCGGCGATCCAGCACCTCGCGCATCATGCCGAAATCATCGCCGGGCTTGGCCTCGCGGATGGCAAACTTGCGATAGGCGGATTTGTTGAAGCCCATATTGCCGGCCACGATCATGGCGCCATAGGCGTTGCTGCCCATAATGTGGGAGTTGTCATAGACCTCGATGCGCGTGGGCGTTTCCGGCAGGTCGAACAAGGTGCCGACACCTTCCAGCAGCGCGGCCTGCGCGGTGCCTTCGGCCAGACGGCGTTCGAGTGCTTCGCGCGCATTGGTCTCAGCGTGTTCGACGGCGGCACGCTTGTCGCCACGCTGGGGGCGATGCA
>JAIXVH010000310.1 GCA_027483125.1 Acetobacteraceae bacterium
CCTCCCCACCGGCCTCCCCCCCTTCTTCCCATTTTCCCGCGCCGCCGCCGCCTTCGCCGCCGAACTCGCCCGCCCGCCGAGCCGCGCCATATGCGCCGCCGTCCCGAACAGCCCCGCCATCAGCCCCGGCACCGACAGGTCCACATCCAGCGCCTCCCAATGCAGCCCATGCCCGGCGCCCAGCACCTCCACGGCCGCCAATTGCTCAGCCGTCGCCCCCGCCAACCCTTGGGCCAGCCGCGGCGGAAAGGCGAAGAGGCAGCCATGGGCCAATTCCACCACCACCCGATCATTCGCGCGGTCATAGCGCGCCGCCACCGCGCGCGGCTCGGCCCGGCGCGCGGCCTCTCCCTGCGCCAGGGCCGCATCAAGCGCGGCGTCGGAGGGTTCAACCAAGGCGGGGTCGTTCATGAATCTCCTCCCATCGCTGCAACAGGAATGCATGCTGCTCGGCCACCAGGCGCCAGGCGCGGCGAAGCTCGGCGCGCGTCATGCCATCGGCCCAGACCAGGGCCGGCCTGCCATCGGCACCCAGCAGGTCGATCTTCGCCTCACCCCGCCCGGCGATGACATGGACATGCGCCGGCGGATGGTCATTGGCGAAGATCACCACCCGCAAGCCATCGGCGCGCAGCACGGTCACCATGGCCGATCATAACCCAGCCGCTTGGGTTATTCCAGCGCTATCAGCGCCCTGCCCCGGCCCTCAATCCTTGACAAAATACGCTAAAATTCCTATACCCGGATGGCTGTTTCGACAACCGCATCGGTCCACCCCAGGCAGGCGCCGCCGCCCGCCCGGAATTTGTCGCAAGCGCGCATCATGCGCCCCCACCCCAGCATATCAACCACTTGCGCCCCCTCCCCCGCCCCTTGGGGGGAATTTGTCGCAAGCGCGCATCATGCCCTACCGCGTCTCCGTCCAGCTCTCCGCAAAGGCCAGCGCCGAGGTCGAAAACGCCCGCCCCTCCCGCTCCCGCGGCCAGGACCGCCCCGCGGCCTGCACGCCATTGCGCGTGAGCCGCGTGCCGAGTGCCGGCACCAGCTGCGTGCACAGCCCATATTGCCGCCCCGGCACCTGGTGCGGCTGCGAATGCAGCAGCAGCGGGTCGCCGATCTCGTACCAGGTCAGCGAGATCTCCTCGGCATGGGCAGACAGCCGCTCGGTCCAGCTGATGCGCGGGTCGCCCTCGGGCCGGTCGAAGATGGCCTCGGTCACCGGGATCGAGGTATCGGCCAGTGCCGGGTTCAGCATGCCCTGCACGGTGTTCTGCAACCACCGCGCCATGGCGATATTGTCCGACCAGATGCGCCAATCGGCGCCGGTCAGCTCGCTCTTCATATAGAGCACATGGCCCGGGCCGGCGGGCGACCAGAAGACGCGCCAGAAGCTGGCATCGGTGCTGTTGGGCGCGCCATCCGTGGGGCTCTGGCGCAGGAAGGGGTTCTCCCCGATGACGATGGTGCGGTTGGCGTCGGCGATGCTCATGGCGTTCTCCTGGGGCGTTCGCCGCAGCATGGGGGGCGCGCGGGCGCGGAACAAGCGGCGTTTCCGTGTCGCATTCTCCGCGCTAGGCTGGCGCCATGACCCATGCCCATAGCGTGTGCCCGCATGACTGCCCCTCCACCTGCGCGCTGGAGGTGGAGCTGCTCTCCCCCACGCGCATCGGCCGCGTGCGGGGGGCGGAGGAGAACAGCTACACCGCGGGCGTGATCTGCGCGAAGGTGGCGCGCTACGCCGAGCGCATCCACCACCCTGACCGGCTGATGCAGCCCTTGCTGCGCGTGGGGCCGAAGGGCAGCGGGCAGTTCCGCGCGATCCCGTGGGAGGAAGCGCTGGACCGGATCGCCGGGGAATTCACCACCCGCGCCGCGCAACACGGCTCCGAGACCATCTGGCCCTATTACTTCGCCGGCACCATGGGCCTGGTGCAGCGCGACGGCATCCACCGCCTGCGCCATGCCATGCGGTATTCGCGGCAGCAGAACACCATCTGCACCAGCATCACCGAAGCCGGCTGGATGGCCGGCATGGGCATCTTCATGGGCCCCGATGCCCGCGAAATGGCGAAGTCCGACCTGATCGTGATGTGGGGCGGCAACCCCGTGAACACGCAGGTCAATGTCATGACCCACATCGCGCGGGCCAGAAAGGAACGCGGCGCCAAGCTGGTGGTGGTCGACCCCTACCGCACCGGCACCGCGCAACAGGCCGACATGCA
Source organism: Acetobacteraceae bacterium (assembly GCA_027483125.1). Classification (GTDB taxonomy): domain Bacteria; phylum Pseudomonadota; class Alphaproteobacteria; order Acetobacterales; family Acetobacteraceae; genus Rhodovarius. The sequence continues at coordinate 2,223 of JAIXVH010000310.1, forward strand.
CCTCGCACTTCGCCCCGGCACTGATGCGGCGCTGGCCGTCGCCGTGCTGCACATCATGCTGCGCGACGGCTTCGCCGACCCGGAATACCTGGCCAGCCACACCGATTTCGGCCCCGATGTGCAGGCGCATCTGGCCACCCGCACGCCGGAATGGGCGGCCGGGCTGACCGGGCTGACGGTCGCCGAAATCGAAGCCTTCGCCGCGCTCTATGGTCGCACCGACCGCGCCTATATCCGCTGCGGCTATGGCTTTGCCCGAAGCCGTGGTGGTGCGGCCGCCCTGCATGCCGTGACCTGCCTGCCCAGCATCACCGGCAAATGGCGGCACGAAGGCGGCGGCGCGCTGTGGAACCAGCGCGCCATCTACCACTGGGACAAGACGCTGATCGAAGGGCTGGATGTTCGCGACCCCAGCACGCGCGTCATGGACATGTCCCGCATCGGCGCGGTGCTGACCGGCGATCCCGCGGAAATCCAAGGCGGCCCGCCGGTGACCGGCCTGTTCATCCAGAACGTGAACCCGGTGGATGTCGCACCCAATTCCAACCTGGTCCGCCGCGGCTTCCTGCGCGAGGATTTGTTCACCGTGGTCCACGAACAGTTCATGACCGCGACCGCGCGCCACGCCGATATCGTGCTGCCGGCGACGATGTTCCTGGAACATGACGACCTCTATCAGGCCGGCGGGCATTCCCACATCCAGATCGGCCGCAAGCTGATCGAGGCACCGGGCGAATGCCGCTCCAACCACCAGGTGATCTGTGACCTGGCGCATCGGTTGGGCGCCAAGCACCGCGGCTTCGAGATGACCGAGATGGAGATGGTCGATGCCACGCTGCGCGCCTCCGGCTGGCCGGGTGCCCAGGAGGTGATCGAGAAGCGCTGGATCGACGCGCAGCCCGATTTCCGCGCGAGCCATTTCCTGGACGGCTTCGGCCACCCTGGCGGCCGCTTCCGCTTCAAGCCCGACTGGCAGGCCATGGGCCCGCTGGGCCACCGCATGACGCCGATGCCCGACCACTACAACGGCATCGACAATGCGACCGAGGCCCTGCCCTTCCGCCTGGTCACCGCGCCG
>JAIXVH010000258.1 GCA_027483125.1 Acetobacteraceae bacterium
AGCGGATGATCACCGGCCCCGAACCCGGCCTGACGCGCGATGCCGTGCCCACCGAATGGCGCGACGCCGAAGGCCCTGTGCGCCTGGTGGATACCGCCGGGATGCGCCGCAAATCCCGCGTGACGGACAAGCTGGAAGGGCTCTCGGTGGCGTCGACCATCGCCGCCCTGCGTGAGGCCGAGGCGGTGGTGCTGGTGCTGGATGCAGCGCTGGGCCTGCACGAGCAGGATCTGCGCATCGCCCGCCTGGCGGAGCGCGAGGGGCGTTGCATCGTCATCGCGCTGAACAAATGGGATGCGGTGGAAGACCGCAACGCGGTGCGGCGCGCGCTGGATGACCAGCTTTCGGTGCAGCTGACACAGCTGCGCGGCATTGCCGTGGTGCCGATGTCAGCCGCCAATGGCCGCGGCGTGGACAAGCTGATGCCCGCGGTGCGCGAGGCGGTGGCGGTGTGGAACAAGCGCATCGGCACCGGTGCCTTGAACCGTTGGCTGGAAAACGCGCTGGCCCGCCACCAGCCGCCTTTGGTCAGCGGGCGGCGCTTGAAGATGCGTTATGCGACCATGCCGACGGCGCGGCCGCCCACCATCGCCATCTTCGGCACGCGTGCGGATGAGACGCCGATCGACTACCAGCGCTACCTGGTGAATTCGCTGCGCGAGGAATTTGCCATGCCAGGCACGCCGATCCGGCTGCATCTGCGCGGCACGGATAATCCTTACGCGGAGGAGTGATGCCTTGGCATCACGCGCGCCGGGTTGCTAGGCGGCGGCGCGATGCCGCTCAGCCGCTGGGCGAATGGCCTTGCAGCGGGCCTGTCCGGGCATTGGCCGCACACCAGCGCGCCAGTTCCGCATGGGTGCAGAACCAGCAATCATCGGTGGCCTTCATGCGCGCCACCAGCCGTTCCAGCATCACGATGCGGCTGCGGTGCCCGATATGGTGCGGGTGCATGGTCAGCAGGAAGACGCCGCCCTCGGCGCGCGCGCCTTCGAATTCCGCCCAGAAGATTTCCTCCACGGCTGATGGCGGCGTGTAGGGCCGCAGGGCGGAAAAGCGGTTCATGTTGAAATACACAGCATCATCGCGAATCCATTCGGGCGGCAGTTCCACGATGCCGCTGGGCTGGCCCTGCACTTCCAACTCATAGGGATCGTCATCGGCCATCAGCGATGAGTCGTAGAGCAGCCCCATCTCGCGGATGATATCCATCGTATCCACGGAGAAATCCCAGGACGCGGTGCGGATGCCCACCGGCCGCTGGCCGCTGATCTTCTCCAGCGTATCGGCCGCGCGCATGGTCAATTCGCGTTCGACACCGGGCGGCAGCTTGGTATTGGCCTCATGGATCCAGGAATGGATGCCGATCTCATGCCCCTCGGCCACCACGGCGCGCACTTCATCGGGGTAGAGCAGGGCGGAGACGGCGGGGTAGAAGAAGCTCGCCGGCACCATCTGCCGTTCCAGCATGGCGCGGATGCGCGGCACGCCCTGGCGCGAACCATATTGGCCCTGGCTGATGCGCATCGGGCTTTCATCGCCATCGCGCAGCGGGATGGTGTCGTGATCCGCATCGAAGGACAGCGCCACGGCGCAGCGCGCGCCACCCGGCCAATGCGTGGGTGCCAGTGAACGGCCGGCGCGGGCGCGATGCGTGATGTGGCGCCATTGCGCCTCGGGCCATTCCCACGGTTTGGTATCCATGCGCGGGAGCGTGGCGCCCCTTGTGCTGTTCGTCCAGCCGTTCAGCCCGTCCAGGGGCGGCGCGCCCACATGGCGCGCAGCTCGGTCTCCATGCTCAGCGCCAGCGCGCGGTAATCGGCGCCGAAGAGCGGGCTGAGCGGCATGGATAGCCGCTCCGCCTCGGCCACGAAGGCGGGGTCGGCCAGGATGGTGCGGAAGGCGCCGACCAGGCGTTCGGTGATCTCGGCCGGCAGCCCCGCGGGCGCGATGAACCCGCGTGAGGCGCTGCCGATCACATCCGCCCCCTGTTCGCGATAGGTGGGCAGCGCCGGCAGCCCCGGCCAGCGAGCGGCGGCGGCCTGGCCGATGCCGCGCAGACGCCCTTCGCGCACGAAGGGCAGCGCCTCGCTCACATTCATCGCCGCGATCGCGACCTGGCCGGAGAAGACCTGCGGCAGCATCTGGCCGATGCCGGGGAAGGGCACATGCACCAGCCTTGCGCCGGTCAGCGCCTCGAGCCGGAACATGGTCAAATGGTCGTCCGAGCCGATGCCGGTCAGGCCATAGGTCAGCGTTTCGGGCTGCGCGCGGCCCTGGGCGATGACATCGGCCAGCGTGCGCAGCGGGCTTTCCGGACGCACGAAGAGCGCGCAGGGGTCATCGACCACATTGGCGATATAGGTGAGCTCGGCCACGCGGTAGCGCACCGCACGCTCGATCGGGTGGGAGACCAGGCCCGGCATGGTGGTGGCGCCCAGCGCGTAGCCGTCGGCGGCGGCATTGGCCGCGGCCTCATGGCCCAGTTGCCCGCCGGCACCGGGACGATTCACGATCACGAAACGCGCACCGGGCAGCAGATTGGCGAGGAACGGGGCACAGGCACGCGCCATCACATCCACGCCACCGCCGGCGGAAAAGCCCACGAAGACTTCGGTGGGCCGCGCGGCGGGCCAGGGGGCTTGGGCCTGTGCGGGCAAAGCCAGGGCGGGCATGGCGAGAAGGCTGCGGCGGTTGAGCATGCGATGTCTCCGGCTATCGCCGGAGCAATGCAAACCCTATGCCGCCGCGCGCAGGCTCTCGCGCCGTGTCAGTTCCAGAAGGCCGATGATCTGCCGCAGATTGCCCTCCACCAGATGCACCTCACCCTCCGGCATCGCGGCCATGCCCAGCGTGATGCGCAGCACATCGCCCTCGCGGCGGGACTGCATGATGTCGGGCACCAGGTCGCGCTTGGCGAAGGGGGCCAGGCAGCGGGTCAGCATGCCGGGCTCGGCGCTGCACAGCAGGTGGAACGTAACGTCTTTGGTCATGGTCGATGTCCGCAAGATGGGTGATGGGTGCGTCCCGGCGATCATGCGCCGGCCGCGGCCGGGCTATGCCACCGGGGCGGTAATTCGTACGGCAAGGGTGCTGCGCAACATCACGGCGCCAACATAACCACGCATCACGGCGCTGCCAATGGCGGAATGCGCGCGACCGCGAGGCCGCCCACCGTCAGCCGCCCGTCGCGCCCCTGCACGGGCAGCGTCACGACGGGTGCGCCGCCATCGGGCGCGGGGCGGGCCATGACGGTGGCCAGCAGCCGCGCGGGCGTGGCCAGGCTGCGCGGCAACAGGCCCGCGGCCACCCCGGCATCGATCGCTGCCGGCGCGTTTTGCAGCACCAGCGTGCCATCCCCCGCCGGGCGCATCGCGGCATCGAGGGTCGCACTGCCCGATAGGCTCGCGCGGCCATCCGCGGTGCGCAGGGTCAACTCGGCCAGGTTCAAGCGGCCGCCGGCATCGCGCCAGGCCGCCCAGCGGCGCAGCGGGTCGCTGCCCGCGGGCAGGGCGGTCATGCTGCCATCCAGCGCGGCGCTGGCGATGCGCGGGATGGGCTGGCCGGGCAGGTCGAGGGCGGCAAGCCCCGCGGTCAGCGTCGTCTCGCGCAGCGTCGCGTCGAGCTTGCCCAGCGTGATGCCGGGCGAGGCCAGTTCGGTGATCGACAGCCGCGTCTCGCCCCCGGGCGTGAAGGGCAGGAACAGTGCCGCATGCCGTGCGGTATAGGCGGCCTGCACGGCCGGTGTGGTGATGCGCTGCGCGCCTGATGGTTCCAGCGCGAAGCCCGCGGGGTCCCAGGGCTGCCAGCGCAGGGTCAGCGCCTCGGCCTGCCAACGCAGCGGGCCGGTGGCGATGCGCGCCTGCGTGTAGGTGACGGCGGCGGTGAAGGGCCAGCCGGTGCGGCTGGTCGGGCCATGCTGCACCTGGCCGCCCTGGGCCGCGATCCAGCCGGCGGCGAAGCGTTCGATGTAGAGAGTGACCCCATACCAGGCGGCGCTGTGCAGCAGGGCCAGGAGGGTCAGCGTGACAGCAAGGCGGCGAAGCATGCGGCCGGTATAGGCGGCGCGCGGCCGCGCCGATATACCGCGCGCGATGTTCGTCTTCGCCTATGGCTCCCTGATCTGGCGTCCGGGCTTTGCGCATCTCGGCGCGCATCCGGCGCTGTTGCGCGGCTATCACCGGCGCTTCTGCCTGTGGTCGCGGCTGTATCGCGGCACGCCGGAACGCCCGGGGCTGGTGCTGGGGCTGGACCGTGGCGGCTCCTGCCACGGCGTGGCGCTGGAGGTGGCGGCCAGCGAGCGCGAGGCCGTGCTGGAATATCTGGATGCGCGCGAGAACCCGAATGGCGAGAATGTCTATCACCGCCGCGAATTGCCGGTGACGCTGCGCGGCGGGCGGATGGTGCGCGCCGTGACCTATGTCGCGGACCGGCGCCACCCGGCCTATGCGCGGCCTTGCCAGCAGACGGCGGCGGCGGTGATCGCCCAGGGGCATGGGCAGGCGGGTGCGAACCGCGACTATCTGCTGAACACGCTGGCGCAATTGAACGCGCATGGGCTGCGCGATGCATCGCTGGAACGCATCGCAGCCCTATTGCCGCGCGAGTGAGGCCGCGCGTTCGGGCAGCGCCAGCGTGATCACGGCGCAGAGCGCCAGCATCAGCGCCGCCCCCAGCAGGCAGGCCGGCAGCCCGCCCAGCACATAGAGCGCGCCCGAGAGCAGCGTGCCGGCGAAGCGCCCCACCGCATTGGCGGCGTAGTAGAAGCCCACATCCTCGGCCGCCTTCTCGCTGCCCGCATAGGCCAGCACCAGATAGGAATGGACCGAGGAATTCACCGCAAACGCGAAGCCGAACAGGCAGAGCCCGAGCGGCACATACCAGCCGGCACCCGGCACGCCCGCCAGCATGGGCACAGCCAGCGCGAAGGGCACCACCGCCAGCGCGAAGGACCAGGCGCGCGCGGCCGGAACCTCGGTGGACAGCCCGTCATCGCTGCGGCGAATGATCGCGGGCGCTGCCGCCTGCACCACGCCATAGCCGATGGTCCAGAGCGCGAGGAAGGCGCCGACCGCGGTGAAGCTCCAGCCATGGGCGTAGAGGAAGACGGGCAGGCCGACGACGAACCAGACATCGCGCGCGCCAAACAGGAAGATGCGCGCGGCGGCCAGCAGGTTCACGCCGCGATTCTTGCCCAGAAATTCGCGGGCGGTGCGCGAGGCCTTGGCCCGGCCGAGCATGCTGGGCAGCGAGAACACGACACCCGCCAGGATCAACGCCAACGCCCCCGCCATCAGCCACAGCGCGCCCTGGAAGCCGAGCGTTTCCAGCAGCAGCCCGCCCAGGAAGAAGCCCAGCCCCTTCATCGCGTTCTTGCTGCCGGTGAAGAAGGCGACCCAGCGGAACAAAGGCCCCGAAGCCTCTGCCGCGGTGAACTTGATCGCGGATTTGCTGGCGGTCTTGGTCAGGTCCTTCGCCACACCGCAAATGCCCTGCGCCACCACCACCCAGGCGACGGCCAGCGCCGCCCTCCATTCCGGCGACAGTGCCGACAGCAACAGGAACCCCAGAATCTGCGCGGACAAACCCACCGCCAGCATGCGCTGGATGCCAAAGCGCGTGGCCAGCCACCCGCCCAGCAGGTTCGCCACGATGCCCGCGGCCTCATAGAGCAGGAACAGCAGCGCCAGGGTGAAGGGCGAATAGCCAAGCCGGAAGAAATGCAGCAGCACCAGCATGCGCAAGGCGCCATCGGTCAGCGTGAAGCCCCAATAGGCCGCGGTGACGATGGCGTAGTTCCTCACAGGCCGAGGCTTTCCATGTGGCAGGCCAGATCGACCATGCGGCAGGCATAGCCCATCTCATTGTCGTACCAGGCGTAGACTTTCAGGAGTGTGCCGTCGGTCACCATGGTGCTGGGCGCATCGATGATGGAGCTGCGCGTGTCGCGCGCGTAATCGGCGCTGACCAGCGGGCGTTCCTCGTATCCCAATATGCCGGCCAAGGGGCCTGCGGCAGCGGCGGCGAAGAGCGCATTCACCTCGGCCGCCGTCGTCTCGCGCTTCAGTTCCAACACGCAATCGGTCAGCGAGGCATTGAGCACCGGCGCGCGCACCGCATGCCCGTTCAGCTTGCCCTTCAGCTCCGGGTAGATCAGCGCGATGGCGGTCGCACTGCCGGTGGTGGTGGGCTGCAAGGACAGCATGGCCGAACGCGCCCGGCGCAGATCCTTGTGCGGCGCATCGACCACGACATTGGTGTTGGTCGGGTCATGGATGGTGGTGATCTGGCCGTGCCGGATGCCGATCGCCTCATGCACCACCTTCACCACCGGCGCCAGGCAATTCGTGGTGCAGGAGGCCGCGGTGACGATCGGGTGCCGCGCCGGATCATACAGCGTGTGATTCACGCCGACGACGATGTTCAGCACGCTGTCGAACTTCACGGGCGCTGCCACGATCACCCGCTTGGCGCCGCGTTCCAGATGGCCGGCGATCACCTCCGGCGAGAGGAATTTGCCGGTGCATTCCAGCACCAGCTCCACGCCCAGATCACCCCATGGAATTGCCGCTGGAGTGGCGTGTTCGGAAAAGCCGATGCGCTTCGCACCAATCCGCACGGCGCCATCCTCGGCGCCGATCGGCGCGCGCCAGCGGCCCTGCACGCTGTCGAATTCCAGCAGATGCGCGCAGGCCGCGACCCCGCCCTTCACTTCGTTCACATGCACCACATCCAGCCGGTTGGCCGCGCGCGGATCATCATCGGGGCGCATCACCGCACCCATCGCCGCGCGCAGCGCGAGCCGCCCGATACGCCCCATGCCATTGATGCCGACGCGCATCAGCCCATCACCTTCGGGTCGGCCAGTTCCTCCACCCGGCGTTGCAGGGCCATGCGGTCCAGCGTGGTGACCGGCAGG
>JAIXVH010000444.1 GCA_027483125.1 Acetobacteraceae bacterium
GGGGCGAGGATCAGCGCCGGGCGCTGCAGCGCCTCCACCACCTTGGCCATGGTGAAGGTCTTGCCCGAACCGGTGACACCCAGCAGCACCTGGTCGCGCTCACCGGCCTCCAGCCCCGCGATCAATTCGCGGATCGCGTTGGGCTGGTCGCCATTCGGCTCGAAGGGGCTTTCCACGCGCAAGCTGTGCGTGCGCGGCAGCGGCGCCTGGCGGATCGGCTTGAAGGTGACCGGGGTGAAGAGCGAATTCATCCCCCCAATCTAGGCCCGATGCGCCCGTGGCGGGAGGGCGCGCCCGCATTCACGCGCTTGTGCAGCCGCGCCGCTTTTCGTGTTGATGGTCCGCCCCATGGCTTGAGGCATGTTCGCGCCATGAAAATGCGAGCCCAGCCGGGCCTCTATCCACGAAGTGCGGATGCGCTGATGGCCGGCGCCGGCGCGCTGCGCATCGCCCTGCAACCCATCGTCAGCGCCGATGACGGCCGGGTGATGGGGCATGAGGCATTGCTGCGCGGCCATGCCCTCTTGGGCTTCGACACACCGCTTGAACTGCTCGACCAAGCCGCGGCGCTTCACTGCCTGCCTGCGCTGGAGGCGCAACTGCATGTTCGCGCGCTGGAGGCCTTTGCCGATATCGCCCCGCCCTCGGCCACGCTGTTCCTGAACCTTGATGGCCGTTCAGTGGCGATGGCCGGGCTCGGGGTGCTGGCACCGGCGCTAGAGGCCGCGAAGCGCCTGGGCATCGGCTATGGGCGCATCTGCATCGAACTGGGCGAGACGCATCGTGGCCTGCTGGCGCCGGACACCGCGGGGCTGCTGCGCGCCATGGGTCTGCGCGTGGCGCTGGATGATCTGGGCAGCGGCTTTTCGGAAATCCGCAGCCTGGCCGGTGGCGCGATCGACGTGGTGAAGCTTGACCGCGTGCTGGTGTTTGAATCCGGGCGTGACCCGCGCCGGCAGGATTTCCTGGCCGGCCTGGTGCGTTTCGCCCATGGCTTGGGCGCCCAGGTGGTGGCCGAGGGTGTGGAAACCGCCGCCGATTGCGCCGCCTGCCGCGCCGCCGGCGTGGACCTGCTGCAAGGCTGGTTCATCGCCCGCCCCGAGGAGGACCACCCGAGCCTGGCGCGGCACTACCCGCAGGTGGCGCCGCGCCCGGCCGCCTTCGCGCGGCATTGACCGCGGCCCGCGGGCGGCCCCAGGCTCGCCGCCTGGGAGGAACCAACAATGCCAGACGCGCTGCTGCCCACAGCCGCCGAGTTCGACACGTACCTGGACAGCATCCGCCGCCTGGTGCGTGACGCGCTGATCCCCGCCGAGCCCCGGCTGGACGGCCAGGAAACCCTGCCCGAGGACCTGACCCAGCGCTTGGCGGAGATCGGCCTGTTCGGCATCTCCATCCCCACGCGCTGGGGCGGCCTGGGGCTGACCATGGAACAGCAGGTGCGCGTGATGTTCGAGGTGACCTACGCCTCGGCCGTCTATCGCGCGCGGTTTTCCACCACGATCGGGCTGGGCAGCCAGCCCATCCTGTACAACGGCACCGATGCGCAGCGCGCCGAATGGCTGCCGCGCATGGCCAGTGGTGAAGCCACGGCGGCGTTTGCGCTCACCGAACCCGAGGCCGGCTCGGACGCCGGCGGCGTGCGCACCCATGCCCGGCGCGATGGCGATGACTTCGTCATCAACGGCTCCAAGCGCTACATCACCAATGCCCGCCAGGCGGATGTGTTCATCGTGATGGCCCGCACCGAGGCCGGCACGCGCGATGCAGCCGGCATCTCGGCCTTCATCGTGCCGGCGGGCACGCCCGGCCTGTCCTGCGGGCCGGCCGATCGCAAGATGGGCCAGGATGGCAGCGCGACGTCGGAGGTGTTCTTCGATGATGTGCGCGTGCCGGCATCGGCACTGATTGGCGGGCGTGAGGGCGGCGGCTTCAAGACCGCCATGCGGGGCATCAACCATGCCCGGCTGCATGTGGCCGTCACCTGCGTGGGCCAGGCGCAGCGCCTGCTGGACGAGACGCTGGCCTATGTGAAACAGCGCAACCAGTTCGGCCAGCCGTTGGCGGAATTCCAGCTGGTCCAGGCGCATCTGGCCGATAGCCGCGCCGATGTGCTGGCAGCCCGCAGCATGATCCTGGAAACCGCCCGCGCCTTCGATGCGGCGGGCGAAGCACAGGGCGGCATCATCGCCGACATCGCCTGCTGCAAATTGTTCGCCTCCGAGATGCTGGGCCGCGTGGCCGACCGTGCGGTGCAGCTGCATGGGGGGGCGGGCTATATGCGCGGCATGGTGGTCGAGCAGCTGTTCCGCGACGCACGCCTGTTCCGCATCTTCGAAGGCGCGTCCGACATCCAGCGCCTGCTGATCGGCAAGACGATGGTGCGGTCATGAAGCGCCGTCTTTTCCTCGCAGCACCCGCGCTCGCGCTGCCCGCGGCCGCGCAGCCGCAATCCTTGCGCATCATCAGCCCCTATGCGCCCGGCGGCGCGTCGGACACGCTGTCGCGCTTCGCCGCGCAAGCCCTGAACGAAGCGCTGGGCGTGACCGCGGTGGTGGAAAACCGGCCGGGCGCGGGCGGCAATCTGGGGGCGGAAATGGTCGCGCGCGCGGCACCCGATGGCGCCACCTGGCTGACCATCGCCGCGGCGCACGCCGCCAATGTCACGCTCTATCGGCGCCTGCCCTTCGACATCCTGCGCGACTTCGTCCCCGTGGCGGTGCTCGGCATGGTGCCCAATATCCTCTGCGTGCACCCTGGCGTGCCCGCGCGCAGCTTCCCCGAATTCATCGCCTGGGCGCGCACGCAGCCGCAGGGCATCAATTACGGCAGCGCCGGTATTGGCACGTTGCCGCATCTGATCATGGAACTGGTCCGCCATCGCGCGGGCTTCCAGGCGGTGCATGTGCCCTTCCGCGGCAGTGCGCCGGCCATCACCGAACTGGTCTCCGGCCGCATCCAGGCGACCTTCGAGAACCTGCCACCCTCGGCCGCGCAGGCGCGCGCCGGCGGCATCCGTGCCATCGCCATGTCCACCGCGCAGCGCCTGCCTGACTGGCCGGATGTGCCCACCGTCGCCGAGACCTGGCCGGGCTTCGAGGCCGTGGCCTGGCAGGCTTTGATGGCACCGGCCGGCACGCCACCTGCCATGGTCCAGCGCGTGGCCGACACCGTGCTCACCGCCGCACGCAACCAGGCCACACGCCTGCGCGGCATGGGGATCGAACCCGGCACGATCGGGCCCGACACCTTCCCCGCCTTCCTGCGCGCCGAGGTGGAGAAATGGGCCGAGGCGGTGCGGATTTCCGGGGCGACGGCGGAGTAGCGCCCTGGGGGAGGGACGCTGTCCCTTCCCCAATGCGTACCCTACCGTCGCCAGGGACTGCGCTGCCACATCGCCCCATACTCCGCCGCCTGGGCTTGCACGAAGGCGGTCATGGTTGCGCGGTCCATGTGGCGCACCACGACGAAGTCGCGTTCGGCCATGGCGCGGAATTCGGGGTTGTGTGCGACCTCGCGGATTGCGTCTTCCCAGCGGCGCAGTGCGGGTTCGGGCGTGCCGGCAGGCAGGGCGATGCCGCGGGCGGAGCCGGCGGCGAGTGGGAAGCCGTTCTCGGCGAAGGTGGCGATGTCCGGTGCGCGGTCCCAGCGTTCGCGCTCCATCAGCGCCAGCACGCGCAATGCGCCCTGGTTGTGCGCGCGCACCGTCAGCGACACGGTGGAGACACTGCCCGCCACATGCCCGCCTTGCACCAGCTGCACCGCCTGCGCGGCACCCGGCGTGGGCACCCAGGTGAAGCGCACGCCGGCCGCGGCTTCCAGCTGCATGGTGGCCAGATGTGGCGCGCTGCCGGCGCCGGCACCGGCGATGGTGATTTCCTCGGGGCGTGCGCGGGCATCCTCGACCAGCTCGCGCAATGTGCGCCAGCGGGCGTTGGGTGCCACGAACAGCGTGTAGGGTTCGTCGGTCAGCAGGCCGGCATAGGCGAAGCTGTCCAGCCGATAGCGCGGCGTGTTGTCGAACAGCGCCGTGACCAGTGCTGGGAAGGAGACGAGGGCGGCGTGGCGGCCATCGGCGGGGGCCTGCGCCATGTCGTTCAGCATGATCATGCCACCCGCGCCGGGGCGGTTCACAACGATGATCTGCGCCCCCAGCAGCCGTTCCAGGAAGGGGGCGGCCATCCGCGCGGCGAGGTCGATATTGCCGCCGGCGGCGAAGCCCACGAAGAGCTGGATGGGCCTTTCCTGCGCCCGGGCGATGGCGGGCAGGGCAAGGGCGGTGAGGAGGGTGCGGCGATGCGGCATAGCGCCACGCTACCATTGCCGACCGGGCGCGGCGCAAGTTTGCAGGTGGACGGGCGGCACGTTCCATCGCAGGCTCTGCCCAGTCGGAGGGCACCCATGCTGCGATTCAGCAACTTCCTGTTTCCCGAAAGCCGCGATCCGGCGCACGACCAGGATGTGATCCAGGAATCGCTGGAGGAAGCCCGCCTGTGCGACGAGCTGGGCGTGGAGGTGCTGTGGCTCGCCGAGCACCATTTCGACGGCAATTGCGCCTATGTGGACCCGGTCACCTTTGCTGCCGCCGTGCTGTCCTGCACGAAGCGCATCAAGGTGGGTTTCGCTGTGGCGCAAGTCTCGCTGCATCACCCCACGCGGCTCGCCGAGCAGATGTCGCTGCTCGACAATATCGGGCGCGGCCGCGTGATCGTGGGGTTGGGGCGCGGCACGGCTTACAACGTCTACGAATACCAGGGCTATGGCATCCCGGCCGAGGAGGCGCTGGAGCGCTACGAGGAGGCCGAGCAGATCATGCTGCGCGCCTGGACCAGCCCCGATGGCTTCGAGCACCAGGGCAAGTTCTGGCAGATCCGCATGCCGCATTTCCGCCCGCAGCCCTTCACCCAGCCGCACCCCTATCTGATCCGCGCGGCGAGCAGCGAGGATGGCGCGCTGCACCTGGCACGCCGCGGCGTGCCCTTCCTGATGAATGTGCAGTCGCTGGAGACCACGGCCACGCGGCTTTCCGCCTATCAGCGCGCGATGGCCGAGAGCGGCTTCGACGCGGCCCATATCGCCCGCTGCATGGATGAGAGCTGGGTCTGGCGCAATGTCGTGGTGGCCGAGACGGATGCGCAGGCGCGTGAGATCGCCATCCCGGCCTTCGAGGCGATGCAGGCGCATCGCAAGGCCCTGCGCGAGCGCATCTATGCCGAGCAGGGCGTGATCATGAAGAAGGAAACCGCGCCGCCCGCCCGCGTGAATCCCGACCACGCGCTGATCTGCGGCAGCCCCGAGACGGTGGCCGCCCGGATGGCCGAGATCGACGCGACCGGCGTGGGCGGCGTGATCTGCGCCTTCCGCCTGGGCCCGATGGATGCGGCGGTGACGCAGCGCAGCATCCGCCTGTTCATGGAGCGCGTGGCGCCGCGCTTCCAGGCGCCGGTGGCCGCGGCCGCCGAGTGATCAATCCACGATGAACAGCGTCGCACCGGTGGCGGTGCGGCTGCGATGCGGCGCGTCCCCGAAATCGGAGACGTGATAGCTGGTGCCGGGTTTCATCACGAATTCCCGGCCATCCTTCAATTCGCTGATCATCTCGCCCGTCAGCACCAGCAGCACATGGCCGCGGTCGCACCAATGGTCGGCCAGGTAGCCGGGCGAGTATTCCACCATGCGGATGCGCGCATCGCCCATCATCACCGTGCGCCAGGTGGCGTGGCCGGTCTCACCGGGGTGCTGCGTGGCGGGCACGGCGGACCAATCGGTGACGGTGAAGGCATGGGCGGGAAGTTGCATGCGGCAGGCTCCGTGGAGTTGGCGGTCAGCGCACAAGAAAACGCTGCGCTGTGCAAGCATGGCTGTCATTCCTGGGCCAGCCGCGCGCCCACCCATGGGCAGCGCCACTCACTCCAGGATTTCTTCCACCTCGCCCAGCGTGCCGAACAGGTAATGCGGGCGCGGCTTGGCGGGCGTCCAATCCGGATCCTCGAAGCCCAACATTTTGCCGGGGTTCATCAGCCCCTTGGGGTCGGCCTCGCGCTTGAAGGCTGCCTGGCCGGCATCCACGCGCTTCATCCCGCCTTCCTCCAGCGTGAAGACATGCGGGTTGAAGATCGGCGCGCCGGCGGCGTCGTGGATGGCGATGATCTCCGCCAGGCGCTCTTCGGTGGTGTATTTCACCAATTGCAGGCCGAAGCACACCACATCGCCGCCATAGCGCACGAATTCGAGGTGCATCGGCACCTCGTCGCCGAACTGCGCCACCATCTGTTCGATCAGCGCGAAATGGTTCGGCGGCGGGAACAGCGTCTGCAGATAGGTATAGGAACGGTCGGTCTTCAGCACCTGCAGCGTGGTGTGGTTCCAGCTGTGTTCGTAGAGCGGCACCGCAGCCTGTTCCGTCTCGCAGCGATAGAGTTCGCGCCCGCCCATGCGCGTGACCATGGGCGCCACCACCTCGATATATTCGGGGGCCAGCATGCCCAGCACCACATGCATCCCCTCCGGGATCACGCCCTCGAGCGCCTTGAAATGCCGCTGCGGGATGGGTGCGGCCACGACGCAGGCCAGCTTCTTCACCACGCCGTCGCTCGCCACCAGGGCTTCGGCGAAACGCGCGGCTTCCAGCAACGTCGGGAAGGCCCAGAGCAGGTCCACCCAGTCATGCGCGGGTGCCAGCGGCATCTCCAATTCGGTGATGACGCCATTGGTGCCATAGGCGTGGTTCACGCGCGCAATGTCATCGCCGCGCAGTTCCAGCACGCGGGGCTCGGCCTCCATGGTCAGCACGCGCAGGCCCAGCACGTTCCCGGCCTCGCGCAGCATGCCATAGGTGCAGCTGCCGATGCCCGAGGAACCGCCGGCGATGAAGCCGCCGATCGTCGCGGTGCGCTTGGTGCTGGGGTGGAAGCGCAACTCGCCGCCCACGGCCGCGCGGGTGTGGCGGTCGATGTCGATCAGCTTGGCACCGGCCTGGATGCGCGCGCGGCCGGGCTTGCACCACAGCACCTGGTCCAGCCGCGACAGGTCCAGCACCACGCCGCCCTTCAGCGGCATGGCTTGCCCGTAATTGCCGGTGCCCGCGCCGCGCGGCGTGAGCGGGATGTCGCGCGCGAAGCAGGCGCGCATCACTGCGCGCACCTCCTCCTCATTGCGGGGCAGGGCGATGACATCGGCGCAGGCATTGTTCAGCTGCGCCTTCAGCACCGGCGAATACCAGAAGAAGTCGCGCGATTTCTGCCGCACCATGGCCGGATCGGTGATCCATTCGATCTGCGGCAGTTCGGCCATCAGGCCGGCGATGTCGTGCATCAGGCGGCCCCCGATGATGGGAGCGCGCTTGTCGCGCGGACATCTGAATCGGTGGCGTTCATCTCAAAATCTCGCATCTTGCCGGGGTTCAACAGGCCGAGCGGGTCCACCCGCTGCTTGAACCCCAATTGGTCGCCAGGCACGCGGCGATAACCGCTGCCTTCCTCGATCGTGAAGACATGCGGGTTGGCGATGCCGATGCCGATGGCCTCGAAGCCGGCCATGATCTCCGTCAGGCGTGCCGCGTCGCGCCAGCGGATGACGGGCAGCGCTGTCATCGTCGTGCGGCCGCCGAAGCGCACGCATTCGGTGTGCATCCAGACCTCGTCGGGGAACAGCGCGGTCGCGGCCTCCACCGCTTCCACCGTGCCGTCGAAGGGAAAGCGCATCTGCAGATAGGTGACGCCGCGATCCTGCTTCAGCACCTGCAAGGTCGTGTGGTTCCAGCAGTATTCGTAGAAGGGCGTCGCATCCGGATCGCGCTCGGCGGCCACCGTATCCTGCTCGGCGACCAGCGCGCCGCCATGCTCACGCGCCAGGTCGCGCAGCGCCACCATGCCCGCGGGCGTGACCATGGCCAGCACCAGCGCGGCGCCTTCCGGCACGGCGGGCGCGATCGCCTTGAAGAAGGGCACGAGGACGGGCTGGAAGGTCGCGCACATCTTCTTCGCGATGCCATCGGCGAAGGAGAGCGCATGCGCGAAACGCAGCGCCGCGCCGTATTCGGCGAAGGCCAGCGCCACATCGCGCCAGGGCTGCGCGGGGGTCAGTGGTATCCGCACCTCGGTGATGACGCCGGTGGTGCCATAGGTGCGGTTGACGGGCGCTGCTTCGTCACCGGCGATCTCCAGCACCACGGGCGGGTCCTGCATGGTGGCCACCCGCACGCCGAGCAGATTGCCGCGCTCGCGCATCGTGCCATGCGCGATGCCGCCAACGCCTGCGCCACCGCCGGCCACGAAGCCGCCGATGGTCGCGCTGCGCTTGGTGCTGGGCCACAGGCGCAATTCCCAGCCGCGTTCGCGCGCCCAGAGATCGAGGTCGATCATGCGCGCGCCAGCCTGCGCGTGCAGCACGCCATCCGCCAGGCCCAGCGGCGCGGTCATCGCCGTGGTGTCCAGCACCAGCCCGCCATCCAGCGGCACGCATTGGCCGTAATTGCCGGTGGCCCCGCCGCGCACCGTCACCGGCACGCCGCGCGCACGCGCCGCGCGCAGCGCGGCCAGCACTTCGGCCTCGTCGCGCGGCTGCGCCCAGAGCTCGGCGGAGAGTCCATCCAGCCGCGCCTTCAGGATCGGCGAATACCAATAGAAATCGCGCGACTTCTGGCGCAGCAATGCGCGATCATCGGACAGCGTGATGCCATCCAGCGCCGCCTTCAGGCCTGCGATGTCACGCATCGGGATCGGGCGCGCGCGCCACCCAGCCAGCGGCGTCAAAGCGGCGAACCTCGTCCAGCAATGCGGCGATCTTGTCGGCTGCGAAATCCAGGATCGCATCGCCATCCGCGGCCGTCGCCAATGATGCATCGCCCGCGGCACCCGCCGCGTTCAAATCCTGCGCCTGCCATGCCAGCGCGGCACCTCCGGGCACCAGATGCGGGAATTCATTTTCCGCCACCATCCAGTTGCTGCGGAAATTGCGCGCCTTGGACATGTCCACGCGGTCCGGCTGCAAGGCCAGCATCACCGCGGTTTCCATCTGCCCGGCATGGATGCCATAGCGCTGCTCCAGGGGCGCGATCATGCCAGCCGGCATGCCCATGCGTGACCAGGACAGCGGCACCACCAGCATGTCGTGCTTGATGCGCAGGCGGCGCGCGACGATCTCCATCACCTGCACCTGGCCACCATGCGAATTGACCATGACCAGCCGCTTTACGCCGGCGCGGGCCACGCTGTCACCGATTTCGGTCCACAGCGCGATCAGCGTTTCCGGCGTGCTGGTCAGCGTGCCGGGGAAGCGCAGATGCTCGACCGAACAGCCAATCGTCTGCGTGGGCAGAACCAGCACCGGAAATTCGGGCGCGAGCTTGTCCAGCACGCGCGCCATCACGCCCTGGTTGATGGTCGCATCCACCGACACGGGCAGATGCGGCCCGTGCTGTTCGATGGAACCCAAGGGCAGCACCGCGACCGTATCGGCCGGCAGTGCGCGGAAGGCGGGCCAGGGCAGGTCCACCCAGTATCGGGACGGAAGGGTCATGTGCTGATGCCCTCAGGCGCCGGGCGGCGGCATCCGCCGCCTTGGCTGCGCGGCACTGGCCGCGGCGGCCATCGGGTCGCTTCGCCCGCCGATGCGGGCGCCTGTTGTGTCGGTAATGATGGTTGGCGCATGCCGCGATTATGCGCGCAAATCGCCCGCCGGCGGAAGGAAGCGCGGGTCATAGATGTCGGACCAGGGCATCGGGCGGTCGATGCTGAAGGCGGCGCGGATCATGTCGATCGTGCTTTGCAGCCGTGTCGTGTTCACCTGTCCGAAGCCATTGGCGCGCACATGCGGCGTGAAGGTCAGTTGTTCCAAAGCCATGCGCAGGCGCTCGGTTTCCAGCGGCAGGTCGGTCAGCGGTTCGCGGGCGCGCAGCAGAGAGGCAGCGGCGGTGGGGTCGGCCAGTGTCTCGTATTGGGCGCGGACCAAAGCGCGGATCAGGCCGGTCATGCCGGCAGGATTGGCATTGGCCCAGCGGCGCGAGGTGATGACGGAAGTGGCGAAGAAATTCGCACCCACATCGCTGTAGCGCATCACCACCTGGTCCGCATCCGCGATGCCCAGTTGCCGCAGCGAGAAGATGCCCGAGGTGATGAAGCCCGTGATCGCCTGCGCCTGGCCTCGCGCCAGCATGGATTCGCGCAATTGCGGCGTGACGGAAAGCCAGCGGACCGAGGCGGCATCAATCCCCGCCGCGCGCGCGAAGGCGGGGAAGAGCTGCCGCCCGGCATCGGAATCCGGCGCCGCGATGGTCTTGCCCACCAGGTCCTGCGGCGTGCGCACGCCTACGGCCCGCGTGGACATCACCGCCAGCGCCGTCGAATCATAGACGATGAAGGGCGTGAAGACATCCGCGTCCGGCCGCTCCAGGCGCAGGCGGATGGTCGGGTTGATGTCGGCCACACCCACATCATGCGTGCCTTGCAGGATGCGCAAGGGCACATCGCCCGAGCCGGTGCCGCGATCCATCGTGACGTTCAGGCCCTCGCGCCGGAAATGGCCGCGCTCCAATGCCAGCAGGAAGGCGGCTTGCGGGCCTTGGAAGGCCCAGTCCAGCGTGAAGCGGACATTGATGAGAGACTGCGCATGCACCGCGGGTGCGGCGAGCACGGGCAGGGCGAATAGCGTACGACGATGCATGGCGGACCTCCGATGTCGATGCGCATGTCTAGCGGTGCGGCGGGCCTGCGGCGATGCGCGATGCGCAGCGTTGCATGGCGGCAGCGCATTGCGTGCCGCAAGGACTGGCGGCGCAGGCGCGGAGTGCCGCCTGTTTGGGCAGGCACGGCTGTGGTACCGGGGCAGATGGCGCAGGCATGGGGCGCGCGCCGCCCGCGTCGCGCTATGGTGCTGTCCAGGAGGCCCCGATGCTCGCGACCCAAACCCCATTGCTGCGCCATGTCTGGTACCCGTTGATGCCGCTGGCGATGCTGGCCGATGGGCCGAAGCCATTTCGCCTGCTGGGGCAGGATCTGGTGCTGTGGGTGGATGGCGATGGCCAGCCTTCCGCGCTGGATGACCGCTGCTGCCATCGCACCGCGAAACTCTCCAAGGGTTTCTATGAGAATGGGCGGCTGGCCTGCGGCTATCACGGTTGGGAATATGACCGCGAAGGGCGCGTGGTGCGCATTCCGCAGAACCCGGTGGAGCGGCAATCGGGTGGCCGCATGGCGACGCCTGGCTATCGCACCGAAGCACGCTACGGATATCTCTGGTGCGCGCTGGCCGAACCCTTCGCGCCCATCCCGGAATTCGAGGAGGAGGCCGAGGGCTTTCGCCGCATCGACGAATTCTACGAAGTGTGGAACTGCGCCGGCCTGCGCGTGATGGAAAACAGCTTCGACAACGCGCATTTCAGCTTCGTGCATCGCGCATCGTTCGGGGACCAGGGGCACCCCGAACCGGCCAAGCTGGAGATCGATGAATTCGACGACGGTTTCCTGATGAAGACCGAAGTGCCCGTCCGCAACCCCGAGATCCAGAAGAAGGTGCTGCGGATGGAGAATGACGAGACGGTGCGCTCGATGCGTGGCCGCTGGTATCTGCCCTTCCTGCGCAAGCTGCGCATCCGCTACCCGAACGGGCTGTCGCACAGCATCATCACCGCGGCGACGCCGATCGATGATCGGTCCAGCCAGATCGTGCAATTCGTCTACAGGAACGACACCGAGGAAGATGCGAAGGCGGAGGACATCATCGCCTTCGACCGCATGGTCACGAATGAGGCTCGCGACATCCTGGAACGCACCGACCACGATGTGCCGCTGGACCAGACGGGCCTTGAATACAACATGGTCTCCGACCGGCCCGGCGTGCTGATGCGGCGGATGATGCTCGCGGCGCTGGCGCGGCACAGGGCTTTGGCGGCGTAGCGGCTTTCAGGCCGCCGCCGCCGCTGCCCCTGCGGTGCGGCCCAGCGCGAGGCAGGCGGTCAGCAGCCAGCCGCCGGTCGGTGCTTCCCAATCCAGCATCTCGCCCGCCACGAACACGCCGGGGCGCGCGCGCAGCATCAGCCGCGCATCCACCGCCGCCCAGCGCAGCCCGCCCGCCGAGGAGATCGCGCGCTCCAGCCCCATCATCCCGGGCACATGCAAGGGCAGCGCCTTGATGCGCGCGGCGATGTCGGTATGTGGCGCGGCCTCGCGCAGCAGCGCGATCGCCACCGGCGGCAGCCCGCCGCGCTTGCGCAACCAGTTGGAGCGCGACATTGCGCCCTGCTCGCCCAGCCGCGCGCGCAGCGTGGCCAGGTCCAGATCCGGCCGCAGATCGATCGTGATCTCGCCCGGCAGATGTGCCCGCAATGCGGCGCTGGCGGCATAGACCAGACCGCCCTCAAGCCCCGTCGCGGTCACCATCGCTTCGCCCATCCGGGCAAAGCCGGGGAAGCTCAGCGCCACGCGCTTCAGCGGCTGGCCCGCGAAGCGCTCGGCAAAGGCCGGCGACCACTCCACGCGCAGCCCGGCATTGGCCGGCGCGAAGGGCGCGACATCGGGCAGCCAGGCGGCCCAGGCGCCGTCCGAACCCAGTCGCGGCCATGACGCGCCGCCGAGTGCGAGCACCGTCGCATCCGCGCGCCATTGCACAGGCCCCGCGGGCGTCGCGAAGTGCTGCGCGCCGTCATCCCCGAAACCCTGCCAGCGGTGGCGCGTGCGCAGTTCCACGCCCAGCCCCGCCAACCGCGCGAGCCAGGCGCGCAGCAGCGGCGAGGCCTTCATCGCGCGCGGAAACACCCGCCCAGAACTGCCGGTGAAGACCGGCTGGCCCAGCCCCTCGCACCAGGCCATCTGCGCCTCGGGCGGGAAGGCCGCGATATGCGGTGCCAGCTGCGGCGCGGCGTCGCCATAGGCATCCAGGAAGCGCGGCATGGGCGTGCTGTGCGTCAGGTTCAGCCCACCGCGACCGGCCATCAGGAATTTGCGCGCGGGGCTCGGCATGGCGTCGAACAGCGTCACGCTGGCGCCGGCGCGGGCGGCGGTCTCTGCCGCCATCAACCCGGCGGGGCCGGCGCCGATCACGGCGATCCGCGGGCCGGTCATCGCAGCGGCGGCGTTTCCGGCGCGGGGCGCGGTTGCCAGCTGAAGGTGGTGGGGTTGTTCAGGAAGAATTCGTCGCGCGGGAACATGTCGGTCAGCGGTGGTTGCACGCGCGGGGTGTCGGGCGTCCAGACCTGCAGCGGCTCGGCGATCATCGCGCCGAGGTCGGTGGCGGCGGCATTGCCGTGCAGCACGAATGCGCGGGCCTCGGGCCCGCGCAGGCGGGCCATCAGCGCCGCCTGGTCCAGCGGGATCGGGCGGTCGGAGCCGATCATCACGCTGCCCGGGCGCAGCAGCACCGCGTGCGGGAAGGATGCGGCGAAGGTCTCGATCACCCGCCATGTCGGCGCCCATTGCACATAGAGCCCGCCCGGCGCCAGGCGTGTGCGCACCGCGGCCAGGAATTCGGCGCTGTAGAGCAGGCCGGATTGCGAGGATTCCGGCAGGATCGCGTCCGCCTGGATCACCTGGTATTGCGCGCCGCCGCGCGTCAGCCAGCGCCGGCCATCGCCATATTCCAGGCGCACGCGCGGGTCGCGCAGCAGCGTGGCCACCGGGCCTTGCGGTTGCGTGCGGGCAATGTCGCGCAGCGCGTCCAACACCGGGTTGATCAGCTCGATCGAATGCACCTCACGCGTGGCCGGATTGAAGGTCGCGCCATAGGGCGTGCCGCCGGAGCCGATGCCCACCGTCAACACGCGCAGCGGTTCGGGGTGGAGCATGGGGCCCAGCATGCCCAGCAGCACATGCACATCCAGGAATGGCACGAAGCCCTGGCCATGCCCCATGATGAAGAAGCGGCCATTCTGGCGTTCCGGGTTGGCGGGCTGCGCGCGGTAGAAGGCGACGCCCGAGCGGTCCTCCGCCCAGGCGGCGTAGCTGCCCGGCGCCTGGCCATGCATGCGCTGCCAGAAGGCGGCGTTGCCGGGCAGCAGCGCGGCCAGCGCGGCGGTGGCGGCAGCCAGCCCCAGCGTGACGCGACGCCCCGGCCCCATCTGCTGCGTGTACCAGCCCACCAGCAACAGGATGGACAGCGCCGAGAGCAGCAACAGCGTGCCCATGCTGCCCAGCACATGCAGCGTCACGAGGCCGGTGAAGATCGACCCCGCCGCATTGCCCAGGATATTCGCAAGCTGCACCCAACCCACCCGCGCGCCGACACTGGCCAGGTCCTGCTGCACCGCGCGCTGCACGAAGGGAAATGTCATGCCGACCAGGAAGGCCGGCGGGGCCACGACCAGCACGATGAGGATGGTGCTGGCGGCCATCGAGGCCGGGTTGAAGCGGATGAAATCGACCGCCAGGTAGGTGTCGATCGGCCAGCGATCGATGCCCGCATAGACCAGCAGGATCAGGATGGTGGCCAGCACGAAGCCAGCACCTTGCGTGTAGAAGAAGGCGGGCCGTGGGTCCTTCATGCGGCGCACCATGCGCGCGGCCAGCGCCATGCCCAGGCCATCGGCCAGCAGGAACACACCGAGCACGGTGGGGAACAGATATGCGTGGTATTGCCCGACCTGGCCGAGCAGCCGCACCCACAGAATCTCCAGCGCCACGATCACATAGCCCGAGAGAAACACCAGCACGCACCACAACGGCAAAGAGCCGAAACCGGTGGCAGGCACGGCATGCGCGGGCGTCGGCTCGGGCTTGGCGCGCGACATCATCGGCAGCAGCGACAACGCCAGCACCACCGCGATGATATCGAGGCCGGCGGCGAACCACAGCGCGCCCGGGAAGCCCAGATTGCCCAGGATGAACCAGCCGCCCAGCAATGCGCCCAAGCCCGCGCCCAGCGTGTTCAGGCCGTACAGTGCGCCGATCCGGCTGGCCGCAGTCTCCAGGCTGATCGTCACCGCGCGCGCCAGCAGCGGCAGCGACGCGCCCATCAGCGTCGTGGGAATCACCAGGCCTGCGAAGCAGATGGCGAAGATCGCCAAGGGCGACTGGATGTCATCCGCCAGGCCGATCGCCAGGAAGTCATAGAGGAAGGGCTTGGACACGATGGCGCACAGCGCCACACCCGCTTCGCAGGCCGCGAACCACAGCAAGGCGCGATGCGGCGACATGCGGTCCGCGACCTTTGCGCCGATGATGGAACCAAGCCCCAGCCCGGACAGAAACGCACCCACCACGAGCGCGGCCGATACGGTGTCGCCACCAGCGAAGACGCCCAGCATCCGCTGCCATGCGATCTGGCAGAGCAGGGCGGCGAAGCCCGAACAGAAGAACGCCACCATCAACCTGGGCATACGCGCATGGTCCTTTGCGATGGGGGGGATGTGCCCCGCGCCTGTGGCCGGATCATGGCCACGCCGCGCGCTATTCGCGGCGAAGCACCTTCTGCGTCAAGGCATCCGCCCAGCGCCGCGATGTGAAGCGGTGCCGCAGCGATTCCGGGTCGTAGTCATGGCGCAGCCATTCCAGAAAGGGCTTGGGCCAGGCGCGTGCGTAATCGGCCAGGAACATGTCCAATATGCCGGTGCGGCTGGCCTTGATGTGGCCGTAGCGCAGCGAGAGTTCGCGCAGTGCGACCGAAGGCTCGCGCCCCTGCATCAGCAGCCAGATCGCGGCCACCAGGCCGGTGCGGTCAGCGCCGGATTTGCAATGGATGAGCATGGGTTGCGGCAGGGTCGGCAGGGTGGCGATCAGGCGTTCGATCCGCTCGCGATCCGGCACGCCGCCGGCGGCCAGACGCAGATGGAATTGCGTCAGGCCCAGGCGCGTGGCTTCCGCATGCGTGAGGCCTGAGGCGCTGGTCTCATGCGGTTCGCCGCGCAGGTTGACGATGCTGCGGATGCCATGGCGCTTGACCAGCCGCCGCAGCCCGCCGGGCAGCGGGTGGTTGGAGCGATAGACGCGCCCCTCCTCCACCACGCCCCAATTGCGCCAGACCGTGCGCAGGAAGGCATGGTCCATGAACAGGGTGTCGAGCCAGGGTTTGATCACCGGCTGGCGCCCGGCACCCATTTCACATCGGCGCGGCCATTGTCGTTCAGCCGCCGCCCCAGCACGAACATGTGGTCCGACAGGCGGTTGAGATACTTTACCGCGTCCGGGTTCACCGGCTCGGCGGCGGCCAGCGCCACCACCAGGCGTTCCGCCCGACGCGAGATGGTGCGCACGAGATGCGCATGGGCCGCACCCGGCGTGCCGGCGGGCAGGATGAAGGAATTCAGCGGTTCGATCTCGGCGTTCATCGCCGCCACTTCCTGTTCCAGCCGCAGGCACTGCCCTTCGGTGATGCGCAGCCGGTCGGGGCCGGTGCCTGGCACGCAGAGGTCAGCGCCCAGATCGAACAGGTCGTTCTGGATGCGCGCCAGCATCGCGTCGGCCTCAGCGTCCACATGCAGGCGCAGCATGCCGATCGCGGCGTTCGCCTCATCGACCGTGCCATAGGCCTCCACGCGCAGCGCATCCTTGCGCACGCGGCTGCCATCGCCGAGCGAGGTTTCCCCGCCATCGCCACCGCGGGTGGTGATGACATCCAGCTTGACCATGCGTGGTTCCCCTCACGTTGAGAGGGCGATTCACACCTACGGTGATCGCACTCTATTGCAGCCTGAAGACGTAGCCGGTGGTGATCTGGCCTTGCACCGGCTCCCCATTTCGCAGGGCGGGGCGAAAGCGCAAGCCCAGGGCGGCGCGGCGGGCCGCGTCCTCCAGCGCGGAGAAGCCCGGTGATTGCAGGATATCGACCGTCTGCACGCGCCCATCGGGCCCGACCGTAATGCGCACCGTGACCGTGCCCTGCTGCCCCATCAGCCGCGCGGATTCCGGATAGGGCGGCTGCGCGTTGCGGAAACTGGGGTCGAGGCTCGGCGCACTGGTCACGCCTTGCGCCACCACGCCACCGCCTGAGGTCGCGGCGGGCGGTGCCTCGGGCGCCGCGGGGCGCGCGGCGGGGCGCGGCGGCGCCGGGCGGGCGGGCGGGCGTTGCGGCGCGGCCTGTTGCGGCTCGGGCCGCGTGGGCGTGGGCGTTGGCGGTTCCGGTTGCGCGATTTGCGGCGTGGCGGGTTCAGGCTCGGGCCGGCGCGGCTCGGGTGGCGCCGGCACGGTTGCGGGCGGTGCTGGTGTCGCCAGCAGCGGCGCGGGCGCCTCGACCGGCGGCGGCAGCGTCACCGGCGCGGGGCCTGGCGGCAGGGCCAGTGGTGCCGGTGCGGGCGGCGGCGGTGGCATTGCGGCCATGGGCGGTGGCGGGGGCGGCGGTGGCGGGGGCGAGACACTGGGCGGCGCCGGAGGTTCCTCCGGCGTGTCCGATGGCGTTTCCGGCTCGCTCACCAGGCCGGCGTCGCTGGGCTGTTCCCACATCAACTCCACGCTGGTCTGCGGCGGGCGCGGCCGGTCACGCGTGGCGTTCCAGGCCAGCAGCCCGGCCAGCACTGCGGCATGCGCCAGCAGCGACATGGCAAGCCCCAGCCGCACCGGCCCGGCCGGGGGGCGCGCACGCAGCGCCGGCGGCTTCACAGCACCAGCACCCCGCTATGCTTCGCCTTGCCCTCGGGCTCCACATGGATGGTGATGGTGGCCTCGCCCAACTCGGCACGCAGTGCGGCCTCGATGCGGTCGCAGATGTCATGCGCATCGGCCACGCGCATATCCTCGGGCACCACCAGGTGGAATTCCACGAAGCTGCGGCGGCCGGCCTGACGCATGCGCAGGTCATGCGCCTCGATCGCGCCTTCGGCGTTGGTGGCGACGGCGGCGCGGATGCGGGCCTGGATATCGGCCGGCGGCGCTTCGTCCATCAGCCCGGCCAGGCTGTCGCGCATCAGCCGCATGCCGGACCACAGCACATTGCCGGCGGTCGCGGCCGCCAGCGCAGGGTCCAGCCATGCCTGGCCGGTGGCATACGCCGCCATGATGCCCGCCAGCACGCCGAGCGAGGAGACGACATCGGCCAGCAGATGCCGCGCATCGGCCAGCAGGGCAGGGGATTTCAGCGCGCGGCCGCGGCGGAACAGCCACCAGCACCAGCCGCCATTGATGGCGCTGGCCAGGAGCGAGACGGCAACCGCCGCCCAGGGCAGCACCACCTCGCGCGGGT
Organism: Acetobacteraceae bacterium; assembly: GCA_027483125.1. Classification (GTDB taxonomy): domain Bacteria; phylum Pseudomonadota; class Alphaproteobacteria; order Acetobacterales; family Acetobacteraceae; genus Rhodovarius. The sequence continues at coordinate 18,103 of JAIXVH010000444.1, forward strand.
TGATGAACGCCGCCCAGGCCTCGTGCAGGATGATGAAGGCGGCTGCCAGGATCAGCGCGCCCTCCAGCACCGCCGAGAGGTATTCCGCCTTGTGATGCCCGTAAGGGTGGTTGTGGTCCGCCGGCATCGCGGCGTAGCGCACTGCGACCAGCGCGGCGCCGGCCGCGGCGACATTCACCACGCTTTCCGCCGCATCGGCGAACAGCGCGACGCTGCCGGTCAGCTGCCAGGCCACGGCCTTCAGCGCCAGCACGGCGACCGCGACCGCAACGCTCCCCCAGGCTACGGAAACCGCGCCGCTCACTCTCTGTCCTCCGGTATGGCGGCCGGACCATACCCCAGGGGCGGGCGGGCTGCACATCCGCGTGCCGTCATCGAAGCGTCGTGGCCCTGTCACCCGCTTGCCATCGGCGGCGCCTAGACACGCGCCGGGTCGGAGCGGGGTGATTCGTGCGGGGTTTGTTGCTGGATGGGCTCGACAAATCCTTCGGCGCCACGCGGGTGCTGCGCAATGTCCGGCTGGCCGTGCCGCCAGGAGAATTCGTGGCGCTGCTGGGGCCTTCGGGCTGCGGCAAATCCACCCTGTTGCGGATCGTGGCCGGGATCGAGGCGCCCGATGCCGGTCGCGTCACCATTGACGGGCGGGATGTGACGCGGGCGCATCCCGGTGCCCGCGATGTCGCGATGGTGTTCCAGAACTACGCGCTCTATCCGCATCTGACGGTGCGGCAGAACATCGCCGTGCCGCTGATGATGCGCAGGCTCTCGGCGTGGCGACGGGTGCCGGTGCTGGGTGGGCTGCTGCCCGGCACTGCCGCGCAGCGTCGAGACATCCAGGCGGATGTCACGCGCATCGCCGAACCCCTGGGCCTGGCGCCGCTGCTGGACCGCAGGCCCGCGCAGCTCTCCGGCGGGCAGCGCCAGCGCGTGGCTTTGGCGCGCGCGGTGGTGCGCAGTCCGCATGTGTTCCTGCTGGACGAGCCATTGTCGAACCTGGACGCCGCGCTGCGCGTGACCACCCGGCGTGAGATCGTGGACATCCATCGCCGCGTCGGGGCGGCGACCCTCTACGTCACGCATGACCAGGCCGAGGCGCTGACCATGGCCGACCGTGTGGCGGTGATGCTGGGCGGCGAGATCGTGCAGGTCGGCACGCCCACCGAGATCTACGAGAACCCCGTAGACCTGCGCGTGGCGAGCTTCATCGGCAGCCCGCGCATCAACCTGCTGCCCGCCCATGCCGGTGAGGACGGTGCGGTGCGCTTGCAGGGCGTGGCCACCGGCCTGGTGACCACCGCGCGCGGCAAACTGACCCTGGCCATCCGCCCCGAGGCGCTCGAACCCGCGCATAGCGGCTGGCCCGCGCTGGTCGAGCACACGGAATACCTGGGCGAGACCACGCTGCTGCATGCGCGGCTGGACACGACGGCCGTGGTGCTGCGTGCGCCTGTCTCGCAGGGCTTCGCGCCGGGCCAACCGGTCATGCTGCGCTTCGACCCTGCCCGCGCCCTGCTGTTCGGCGAAGACGGCCACCGCCTGCCCGCGCATGAGGCACAGCATGCGTGACGCGCGGGGCCGCCGCGGTGAGGCGCTGGCCGCCTGGCTGCTGACGCTGCCGGCCGGGCTGGCCTTCCTGCTGCTGCTGCTGGCGCCCACGCTGGCCGCCATCGCGCTGGCCTTTTCCGACTACGAGCTCGGCAATTGGCCACCGCACTGGATCGGCTTCGACAATTTCCGCGAAATGTGGACCGATCGCGGCTTCCGCATCTCCCTGGTCAATACGCTGGTCTATGTGGCGATCGTGGCGCCGCTGTCGGTCGCCGGCGGCCTGGCGTTGGCGCTGCTGATCGAAAGCGTCACCACCGGGCGCACGCTGTTCCGCGCGATCTTCTTTCTGCCGGTGGTGTCGCTGACGGTGGCCATGGCGGCCTCCTGGCAATATCTGCTGCACCCGACCATCGGGCCGGTGAACGCCATGCTGCGCGCGGTCGGCATCGCCGGCCCCGCCTGGTTGTCGTCATCGGATACGGTGCTGCTCTCGCTTGCCGCCATCGGCATCTGGGAGAGCGTGGGCTTCAACATGGTGCTGTTCATGGCGGGGCTGACCGCCATCCCGCGCGAATTGCGCGAGGCAGCCGCGGTGGATGGCGCGCAGGCCGCCTGGGACCGCTTCCGTCTGGTGACCTGGCCGCTGCTGGGGCCGACCACGCTGTTCGTGGTGGTGATCAGCCTGATCCGCTCGGTGCGCGTCTTTGACACGGTGGCGGTGCTGACGCGCGGCGGGCCGAACAAGGCCTCCGAAGTGCTGCTCTACACCATGTACACCGAGGGCTTCACCTTCCTGCGGCTGGGCTATTCCGCGGCCATCACGCTGGTCTTCCTGGTGATCGTGCTGGCCCTGATGCTGGTGCAGACGCGGCTGCTGGATCGGCGGGTGCATTATGGGTAACGCCGCCCGCCTGGCCGTGCTGGGCCTGCTCGCACTGCTGTTCATGGCGCCCTACATCTGGATGATCTCGGCCAGCCTGAAGCCAACGGATGAGCTGTTCCGCGCGCATATGGCGCTGATCCCCGAACGCTTCGCGGCCATCGAAAACTATGGCCGCGTGCTGCGCGAAGTGCCGGTGGCGCAATACCTGTGGAACGGCGTGGTGATGTGCGGCGGTATCCTGGTGTTCCAGTTGCTGTTTGCGATCCCCGCCGGCTATGCGCTGGCCAAGCTGCGCTTTGCCGGCCGCGACTGGGTGTTCGGCGCGGTGATGCTGGGCCTGCTGGTGCCCGCGCATGTGCCCGCCCTGCCGCTCTATGTGGCCTTCTCCGGCATGGGGCTGCTGAACAGCTTCGCCGCGCTGATCATCCCTTCCACCATCAGCGTCTTCGGCATCTTCCTGTTCCGGCAATTCTTCAAATCGCTGCCCGATGAGCTGATCCACGCAGCCCGCATCGACGGCATGGGCGAGGCCGCGATCGTCTGGCGCGTCGTGCTGCCCAATGCCTGGCCGGCGGCCACCGCCTTCGCGATCTTTTCCGTGGTCGCGCATTGGAATGACCTGTTCTGGCCGCTGATCGTCACGACCGGCCAGGCCTACGCCACGCCCGCACTTGGCGTGCTGCATTTCCGCACCGAGGAGGCTGGCGATGACTTCGCCGCCCTGATGGCCGCCTGCGTGATCATGACGGCCCCCCTCGTGCTCGCTTTCCTCCTGGCGCAGCGGCGCTTCGTGGAGGGGATTGCCACCACCGGATTGAAAGGATGACACCCATGAGCCTGCAACGCAGAACCCTGGCGGCCGCCACCACGGCGTCGCTCTTCGCGCCGCATGTGCTGCGCGCGCAAGCGCCGGTCGAGATCACCGTGCACTACGCGCAGCCCTTCATCTTCAAGGAAAGCTACGACGCGATCGCCGCTGAATTCGCGCGCCGCGAACCCAATATCCGCATCACCTGGGTGACCACGCCGAACTACGAGGAGGGCATGCAGCTCATCCTGCGCCAGGCGGCGACGCAGATGCAGGTGGACCTGTCCTACCAGGGCTTCAACCGCCTGCGCATCTTTGCCGAACGCGGCATCGCGCAGGACCTGCTGCCGCTGCTGCAGCGTGAGGGCGATCCGGCGCGCCATGGCTATTCCGCCAACATCCTGTCGCTCGGGCATTTCGGCGGCATGCAGGCGGGGCTCGCCTATGCGGCCTCCAACCCGATCACCTACTACAATGCTGATCTGGTGCGCCGCGCAGGTGGCAATCCCGATGCGATGCCGACCGACTGGGCCGGCACGCTGGCGCTGTCGGCGCGCATCAAGGCACTCGGCGGCGGCACCGAGGGCATGTTCTACACCTGGCCCGGCGATGACTGGATGTTCTCCGCGCTGCTGTTCGGCCATGGCGGCCGCATGCTGAGCGAGGATGAGCGCGACATCGCCTTCGCCGGCCCCGAGGGGCTGGGCGCGCTGCGCCTGCTGGACCGCATGGTCAAGGAAGGCGGCATGCCGAACCTGACGCGCGAGGCAGCCCAACAGGCCTTCGCCGCCGGCCGCCTGGGCATGTTCTTCTGGACCACGGCCGCGCTGCGCGGGACCATCCAGCAGGTCGGCCGCAATTTCGACCTGCGCACCACGGTGATGCCGGTGATCGATCCGGTGCGCGGCCGCCTGCCCACCGGCGGCGCCGCCGGCATGCTGACCAGCCGCGACGCCGCCAAGCGCGAGGCCGCCTGGAAGTTCCTGCGCTTCTCCACCAGTGTCGAAGGCACGACGCTGATGGTGCAGAACACCGGCTATGTGCCGACCAACCAGCTGGCGATCGACGAGCCGCGCTGGCTGAGCGAATTCTACCGCCAGAACCCCCTGTTCCAGGCGGCGACGCGGCAGGCCAATATCATGATCCCCTGGTACGCCTTCCCGGGCGCCAACAGCGTGCGCGTGACGCAGACCATGGTGGACCAGCAGGCGCGCATCGTCGAACAGCGCGCCACGCCCGAAGCGGTGCTGGCCGACATGGCGGCCGAAGTGCGCCGCCTGCTGCCGCGCCCGCGCGGCTGAGAGGAGACGAGCATGCTGCGCATCGCGCAGGTGAGTGATGCGCATCTCTCCGCGGCGAGGCCCGTCTTCGCCGCGAATTTCGCGCGTGTGGCCGAGGCGGTGCGCGCCGCCCGGCCCGACCTGATGCTGGCCACCGGCGACCTCTCGCTGGATGGCGCCGACAGCGACGAGGACCTGGCGCATGCGCGCGATGCGCATGCCGCGATCGGCGTGGAATGGCGCGCCGTGCCGGGCAATCATGATGTCGGCGATGAGGCGGCGCTGGGCGGCAGGCAGCCCTGGAACGCGGCGCGCGGCGCGCGTTGGGCAGGGCTGATGGGCCCGGCGGCCTGGGTGCATGACGTGCCGGGCTGGCGCCTGGTGGGGCTGGATACGCAATCGCTGATCAGTGACGAAGCGCAGTGGGAGGTCATCGCACGCGCGTTGCGCGATGCCGGCCCGCGCCGCGTCGCGCTGGTGCAGCACAAGCCGCTGGCGGAGGAAACGCTCGCTGATACGGCGGTGAACTATTGGCCCGTGCTGCCGGCGCCGCGCGCGCGGCTGCTGGCGCTTGGGCGGCCGGCGCTGGTGCTGTCAGGCCATGTGCATATGTGGCGCGACCGGGTGGCCGATGGCATCGCGCAGTGCTGGGCGCCGTCGACCGGCTTCATCGTGGGCGATCGGTGGCAGGAGCCGACCGGCGCCAAGCTGCTGGGCTGGGTGGAGCATGTGCTGCACGCCGACGGCACGCATGAGACGCGGCTGCATGAGGTACCGGGCCTGCAACTGCACGATATCGGCCTGCTGCCCGAGATCTATGGACCGATGACGCCGCTAACTGGCGGTTAACCACCCCCCGGTATTTCCTGCCGGGTGAGCACCGTCAGCGCCATCGCGCCCAGCACCTCCAACCCTGTTCCGCGCGCCCAGCCCGGCGCCCGGCAGGATTTCGCGGCCCTGCTGCACCAGCGCGGCGTGCCCGAAGCGCCGCGTGGCCGCGCCTGGGAAAGCGTGCCGAACAGCGCCTTCCGCCAGCGCATCGCCCAGGCCGAGCGCAGCGCCGAACATGCACAGGGCGGCTATGCTGTGCGCAACCCGCACTCCGGCGCGCTGGGCCGCTATCAGTTCACGCCGGTCACCTTGCAGGATCTCGGCTGGCGCAATGCCCAGGGCGCCTGGACGCAGTTGGCCGAGCGCCATGGCGTGCGCTCCGAACAGGATTTCCTGGGCAATCACGCGGCGCAGGAAAGCGCCATGACCATGTTCTTGCGCCGGGTGGAGGTGCAGTTGGACCGCAACGGCGCGGCTGCCCAGCAGGGCGCCACGCTGCGCGGCATTGGCGGGCAGGAGATCACGCTGACCGAATCCGGCCTGATGGGCGCGGCGCATCGCCGCGGCGCGGGCATGGTCGCGCGCTGGATCAACCACCGCACCCACACACCGGACGCCCCGCTGAGCGCAGCCCAGCGCGCCGCCTTCGCGCAGGTCGAACGCCGCCTGCAGGATTTCAGCGCCGTCGCCTACGCGCCCACGCGCGCTGTGCCCCCGGCGCGTGCCATCGCCGCCACCACAGGAACCCCCGCATCATGACCCTGACCGATACGCCCCCGCCGATGCTGCTCGCCGGCACTGGCCTGCTCGCCGCGAGCCTCGCCATGCTCTTCCCTGGCCCATGGCAGATGGTGTTGCTGCTGGCCGGTGCCGCGCTGTGCGCGCCGGTGCTGGCGATGGCGCTGCGCCCTGCCACCGCCGAGGCACCGGCACTGCGTGACACCCGGACCGGCCTTTATGCCCCTGCGGTCATGACCGCCGCCGCACCCGCCATGCTGCGGATGGCCGAGCGTCACACCACTGGCTCCTGCCTGGCATTGCTGCTGCTGGACCAACCCCGCGCGTCCATGGCTGAAGTGGCCTGGACCATCACCGCCGGCCTCCGCGCGACCGACATGGTCTGCCGCCATGGCGATGAAGGCTTCCTGATTCTGATGCCCGATTGCGACCTGGGCGGCGCGTTCGAACGCCTGGACGAATTGCGCGCGCGCATCGCGACGCTCGATGGCGTGCGCCGGCTTTCCGCCAGTGTCGGCCTGGCCCCCGTCCTGGCCGGCGCGCCTGATCTGCATGAGGCGACGCGCAGCGCCACTGCCGCCGCCCGGACCGCGATCGCAGGCGGGCGCAACCGCGTTGTGACCGCACCGATGGTTGAGCGCCTGCAGGTGATGCAGGGCGCGCTTCCTGAGGTGACGAGTTAGTTGCGCCCCGGCCCGGCACCCCGTTCATCGAATCTTTACAATTCCGGGAGGAGGTTCGCATGCATGATGACTGCCTTCCCCCGCGCCCGAAGTTATTTGTTGCCGATCCTGTTCCTGATGGGCATCGCCCTGGTGGGCATGGTCGGCACCGCGGCCGCCGTGCAGGGCTATCTGGCAGGCTTGCGGCTGCAGGCCGCCATCCTGGAGCAGGAGCAGGACCAGAACGCCGCCAATCGTCTGCGCGTCTCCCTGCTTGAGGCGGAGAGTGCGCTGCGTGGGCTGACCATCCACCAGCAGCCCGAACATATCGAACGCTTCCACCAGGCATTGCAGTATATCGAAGGCGCTGAGGCACGACGGATCATCCAGCGCATGGATGCGATCCCGACAGCGCCCGCGGCGGCGCTGATCGAGCGCGCTGTGGCGACGCATCGCAGCGTGGTTGGAATGCTGCTGGAGGGCCAGCGGGATCTCGCGATCGCCCCTGGCGCCGCGGCCGATGCCAATCGCGACATGGACAGCATTCGCGAGACCTTGTCGCAGTTCATCATCCTGCGCCGAAACTCCATCGCGGCGATGACCAACCAGCTGCGTCGCCAGCAGGCTCGGGTCCTGGCCCTTGTGGCCGGCAGCGCCGGCATCTCGGCCCTTGGCGTTTTGCTGGCCGTGGTGACGCTGCGCGTGCGGATGCGCGCCACCGCCGCCGTGCAGTCCGAACTGGCCGGGCGCAGTGCGGAGATGGGCGCGCTGTTGCAGATGAACGAGCTGCTGCAGGCCTGCGAGACCCGCGCCGATATCGAATGTGTCGCGGGCCACGCAGCCCAGGCGCTGGTCCCGGGCATGCCGGCCACGCTGTACATCTTCTCCAGCAGCCGTGACCGGCTCGATCGCGGACAGAACTGGCCCGGCGAAGGGCCGGAGCACATCACCCCCACCTCCTGCTGGGCGCTGAAGCGCGGCCGGCCGAACCTGTGCGGCCAGGGTGTCACCTGCGACAGCGGCGGTTGCGCCGGCACCGCATTATGCGTGCCGATGGCCGCCCGCGGTGAGGTATACGGCCTGTTGCGCTTCAACAGCGATGACATCGCAGCCCTGGACCGGTTGCGCGAACACCGCAGCGCTGATGCGATGGCCGATGGGATGTCCATGGCACTGGCCAATCTGCAGCTGCGCGACAAGCTGCGCGGCGAGGCGCTGCGCGATGCCCTGACCGGTCTGCACAACCGCCGCTTCCTGGAGGAGGTGGGCCCCACCATCCTTCGCCAGGGTGAACGCCGCCAATCGCCCACCTGCATTGCCGTGCTGGATGCCGATCATTTCAAGCGCGTCAACGACAACTTCGGCCATGCGACCGGTGACGCGCTGTTGCGCGCCATCGCCGGCTGCATGACAGGCATGATGCGCGGCACCGATATCTGCGTGCGGTATGGCGGCGAGGAATTCGTGATCTTGATGCCTGATTGCGACCTCGGCGGCGCCTTCGAGCGGCTGGAAACGCTGCGCGAGAGCATCGCCACAATGCATGCCGAAGGCGGCGCCTCGCCGGCGATCACCGTCTCCATCGGTGTGGCGATCGTGTCCCAGGGCTCACACACGCTCGATGATGCGATCCGCCAGGCCGATGAGGCGCTCTACGCCGCCAAGCAGGATGGCCGGAACCGCGTGGTGACCGCCGCCATGCTCGCGCGGATCAATGCGCTGGCGGCACCAGAAGCACGAGATCATCCCGGTGAATGACCTCGTCGCGGCCACGCCAGCCCAGGATGGCCTCGATCTCGCCGCTGCGATGGCCCGCGATGCGCGCCGCATCCTCGGCATCATAGGCTGACAGGCCGCGCGCCAACTCGGCGCCGGCCGCATCCCGCACGCTGACCGCATCGCCGCGCTGGAACGCGCCCTGCACCTGGCGCACGCCAGCGGGCAGCAGCGAACGCCCTTGGCGCAAGGCGCGCGCCGCACCCTCATCGACCACCAGCGTGCCGGCCGGCGCCAGGCTGCCAGCGATCCAGGATTTGCGTGCGGCCCGGCCTTCGGGCGCGGGCAGGAACCAGCTGCAGCGTCCGCCAGCCAGAAGTGCCGCGATCGGATTCGCCACATCGCCGCGCGCGATCGCCATGGCGCAGCCCGCCCCGGTCGCGACCTTCGCCGCCAGCAGCTTGGTGCGCATGCCGCCAGAGGAATAGCCAGGCGGCGGCTCGCCGCCCATCGCCATGATGCCGTCCGTGATCTCCTGCACCACGGGCAGATGCTGCGCGGCCGGATCCTTGCGCGGATCGGCCGTGTACAGCCCGTCGATATCCGACAGCAGGATCAAGGCATCGGCGGCCAGCATCTCCGCGACACGCGCGGCGAGCCGGTCATTGTCGCCGAAGCGGATTTCGGTGGTCGCCACCGTGTCGTTCTCGTTGATGACCGGCACGCAGCCCAGTTCCAGCAGTGTGTTCAGCGTGGCGCGCGCATTGAGGTAACGGCGGCGATCCTCGGATTCGGCCAGTGTCAGCAGCACCTGGGCCGCGTTCATGCCATGGCCCGCCAGCGCCTCCTGCCACGCACCTGCCAGGCGGATCTGGCCGACCGCGGCCGCGGCCTGCTTTTCCTCCAGCTTCAGCACGCGCTTGGTCAGTCCCAGGGCGCGACGCGCCAACGCCACCGCGCCGGAGGAGACCAGCACCACCTCCCGCCCTTCGGCGCGCAGCGCTGCGACATCGGCGGCCACGCCCGCCATCCAGCCGGTGCGGGGCGTGGCCGTACGCGGGTCCACGACCAGCGCCGAGCCAATCTTGATGACGATGCGCCTGGCGGTCGAAAGCGGTTGCATGCGCGCCTGTTACTGATGCAGCCGGCGCCGCACAATCACCGCCCGGCCTTCACCGCGTCCATCACCGCGCGCAGCAGTTGCGGCACGCCCTCTCCGGTGCCGCCGCTGGCCAGCAAGACGGGCCGGCCGGTTTCGCGCTCCAGCGCCTTGCAGCGGGACACCAGCGCTTGTGGGGTCATCGCATCGGTCTTGTTCAGCACCAGGATTTCCGGCCGATCCTCGAGACCTGCACCATATTCGGCCAGTTCGGTGCGAATCGTCCGGTAGGCCCGCACCGGGTCGGCCTGGGTGCCGTCGATCAGGTGCAGCAGCAGCTTGCAGCGCTCCACATGGCCCAGGAAGCGCGTGCCCAGCCCCGCGCCCTCGCTCGCGCCCTGGATCAGGCCGGGGATATCGGCCAGCACGAATTCCTCAGTGGCGTTGAGCCGCACCACGCCCAGCTGCGGGTGCAGCGTGGTGAAGGGATAATCCGCGATCTTCGGCCGCGCCGCGCTCGCCGCGGCCAGCAGCGTGGACTTGCCGGCATTGGGCAGCCCCACCAGGCCGCAATCGGCGATCAGCTTCAGCCGCAGCCAGACCCAGAGCTCCTCGCCCGGCCAGCCCTTGTCGGCCCGGCGCGGCGCGCGATTCGTGCTGGTCTTGTAGGAGGCATTGCCGAAGCCGCCATCGCCGCCCTTCGCCAGGCGGACTTCCTTGCCCGGCTCATCCAGGTCGGCGATCAGGGTTTCCTTGTCCTCGGCCAGGATCTGGGTGCCGACCGGCACCTTCATCACCACATCATCGGCCATCGCGCCGGTGCGGTCAGAGCCCGCGCCATTGCCGCCCTTCCGCGCCTTGAAGTGCTGGGCGTAGCGATAGTCGATCAGGGTGTTCAGCCCCTCGACCGCGCGCACATAGACATGCCCGCCGCGACCGCCATTGCCGCCATCCGGCCCGCCGAATTCGATGTATTTCTCGCGCCGGAACGCGACGACGCCATCGCCGCCATCGCCCGATTTCACGTAGACCTTGGCCTCGTCGAGGAATTTCATGGGTTGGCCTTGTCAGGTTGGCGCGGGTGGCCCCTGGGGGAGGGCAAAGCCTTTCCCCAGAATCAACCGGCGCCACCCAACACTACCGGCCCAGAAACACCAACGGCGGGCCAGGCCCGCCGTGGAAAGTCACGCGATAGGGCGGCGATTACTCCGCCGCCATCGCCACCGGCGCGACCGAGATATACAGCCGCCCGCCGGCCTTGCGCTGGAACGCCACCTTGCCGTCCACCAGGGCGAACAGCGTATGGTCGCGGCCCATGCCGACATTCTCACCGGCGCGCATCACGGTGCCGCGCTGGCGGACCAGGATATTGCCGGCGATCACCGCCTGGCCGCCGAAGCGCTTCACGCCGAGGCGCTGACCCGGGCTGTCGCGACCGTTGCGCGAGGAACCACCAGCCTTTTTATGTGCCATGTCTCGAAATCCTTAGGCTGCGATGGCCGTGATGCGCAGCACGGTTTCGTGCTGGCGATGGCCATTCTTGCGGCGGCTGTTCTGCCGGCGGCGCTTCTTGAAGATGATGATCTTGTCGCCGCGGCGCTGTTCCAGCACCGTTGCGGTCACGGTCGCGCCCGGGACCAGCGGCGCGCCCAGCACCAGGCCGGCCTCGGTGGACAGGGCCAGCACGTCATGGAAGGTGATGCTGGCGCCGGGTTCGGCTTCCAGCTTTTCCACGGCGATCACGCCGTTGGGGGCCACGCGGTACTGCTTCCCGCCGGTGCGGATCACTGCGAAAGACATTGGAAACCTCGAAAGCGGGCCATCGCCCGAACAACGACAAGGCGCGGCTTCTAGCGCCGCGCCCCAACCAGAGTCAACTACTCGGCCGCAACCTGCGGCTTGGAATCGCCCGAACCGCCATGCTTGGCGCCGCGCTTGGGCTCATGCGTCATCTCGCTCATGGCCTTCTGGACATGGGCGCTGAAGACATATTCGGCCGGGCGCTGCTTCGACAGGTCGATTTCCGGCGCCATCGGGCCTTCGGTGCGCGGCCCGCGCAGCTGCGCGGCCACGGCCTTCCAGGGCTTGGCGAAGGCATCCAGGGCGGCGGTGGCCTCGAAGCCGGAATGGACCATGCAATCGGCGCATTTCTCGTAATTGCCGACGCCGTATTTGTCCCAGTCGGTGGTGTCCATCAGCTCCTGGAAGGACTTCGCATAGCCCTCACCCAGCAGGTAGCAGGGGCGCTGCCAGCCGAAGATGTTGCGCGTCGGGTTGCCCCAGGGCGTGCAGCCATAGGACTGATTGCCGGCCAGGAAGTCCAGGAACAACGGGCTGTTGCCCATGCGCCACTTGGTCTTGCCGCCCTTGCCGTCATTCTGACGGAACACGTTGCGGAACAGCTCCTTCGTGTTCTGGCGGTTCAGGAAGTGCTGCTGGTCCGGTGCGCGCTCATAGGCATAGCCCGGGCTGAGCATGATGTTGTCCACGCCCATTGCCGTCACATCGTCAAAGAACTTGGCGGTGCGGTCGGCATCGGCATTGTTGAACAGCGTGCAGTTGATCGCCGTGCGGAAGCCCTTGTCGCGCGCCAGCTTCAGCGCGGCCACGGCCTTTTCGTAGACACCTTCTTGGCTCACGGCCCAGTCATGCTGCGCCTTGTCGCCATCCAGGTGGATGTCCCAGATGAAGCGTTCATGCGGCTGGTAGGCGTCGATCTTCTTCTCCAGCAGCAGCGCATTGGTGCACAGGATCACGATGCGGCCCTGGTCCAGCAGGCCCTGCACGATGGTCGGCATTTCCTTGTGCAGCAGCGGCTCGCCGCCGGCGATCGCCACCACCGGCGCGCCGCATTCCTGCGCCGCACCCAGGCATTCCTCGATCGAGAGGCGCTTGTTCAGGATCTCGTCCGGATAGTCGATCTTGCCGCAGCCTGCGCAGGCCAGGTTGCAGCGAAACAAGGGTTCCAGCATCAGGACCAGCGGGAAGCGCTTCCGCCCCGCCATTTTCTGCTTCAGGACATAGGCAGCAACCTGCGCCTGCTGCTTGAGCGGAATACCCATTTCGATGCTGTCCCCTGCGGGCGGCGCATCATGTTGCACCGCGAAGAGCCGGCTCATAACACAATCGCAATCCGAATCCCAAGGGGGTATCGCGCCCCGGCCCCATCCGCCCTACACGCCTGCCATGTTTGCAGCGCAACACGACGATGCAGCCTGAGGGCTGGGTCAGCCGCGCAGTGGCCTGGCTGGTGGGCCTGTCGCTGGCGCATGCGCGGCTGGTGCTGCTGATCTATGCCGCCCTGACGGCGGCGGCCGTGCAGGTCACCATCACGCGTTTCGAGTTGACCTCGGATGTCACGCTGCTCTTCCCGCAGGATCTGCCCTGGCGCGCGACCGAACGGCAATTGGCCGCGGCCTTCCCGCAGCGCGAGGATATCATCGCCATCGTGGTCGATGGCCGCACCGCAGCCCAGGCCGACCGCGTGGCCGCGGCGCTCGCCGAATCGCTCGCCGCGACGCAGGGCCTGTTCCGCCGCGTGGCGCGCCCTGATGCCGGCCCCTTCTTCGAACGCCACGCCGCCCTGTATTTGACCCTGCCTGAGGTGCAGTCGCTGACCGAGCGGCTGATCGAGGCGCAGCCTTTGCTCGGCGCGCTGGCTGTCGACCCCAGCCTGCGCGGCCTGGCCGAATTGCTGCGCAACGCGATGCAGGGTGTGGCGCGCGGCGATACCACCCTGGCGCCGCTGGAAGTCCCGCTGACCGCATTCGCCGATGCTGCCGAGGCCGCTGTCGCCGGTCGCATCCTGGAGCCGGATTGGGCGCAGATGATCACCGGCCGCGTGCCGCATCCGCTGGAGACGCGCCGCTTCGTGCTGGCCCAGCCGCGCCTGGATTTCGCGGCGCTCGCCGCCGGCGCCGCCGCTACGGACGCGATCCGCGCCACCGCCAGCGGCCTGTCCGAACCCGGCATCCGCATCCGCCTGACCGGCCCCATCCCGATGGCCGATGAGGAATTCGGCACGCTGGCCGATGGTGCCGTGCAGAACATCATCCTCTCGATGGTGCTGACGGGGCTGCTGCTCTGGATGGCGCTGCGCTCCTGGCGGCTGATCATCCCGCTGCTGGTGCTGGTGGTGGCGGGCCTGGCCTGGACCGCGGCCTTCGGCCTGCTGGCGGTGGGGCGCTTCAATCCGCTCTCGATCGCCTTCGCCGTGCTGTTCATCGGCCTCGGCGTGGATTTCGGCATCCAGTACGCGGTGCAGTACCGTGCCGAGCGCCGGGCGGCGGGCGCGCTGCAGCCCGCCCTGCTGCGCGCGGGGCTGGTCGCTGGTCCCGGCATGACCTTGGCCGCCATGGCCTGCATGCTGTCCTTCTTCGCCTTCATTCCGACCGAGTATCTCGGCGTCTCCGAACTGGGGTTGATCTCGGGCGCGGGCATGCTGATCGGCTGGGTCATGGCGATGACGCTGCTGCCCGCGCTGATGCTGGTGGCCCGTCCGCGCGCCGAGGCGCGGGAGGTGGGATATCCAGGCCTCGCGCCGCTGGACGCCTGGCTGGTGCGCCGCGCGGGCTGGGTGGCGGGTGGGGCGGCGCTGCTGGGCGTGGCCTGCATCGCCCTGCTGCCGGCGCTGCGCTTCGACACCGACCCGATCAACCTGCGCGACAAATCCAGCGAGGCCGTGGCCACCTATATCGAGTTGATGGGCGCGATGGAGACCACGCCCAACACGCTCGACATGGTGGCCCCAGACCTGGCCGCGGCACAGGCCCTGGCCGCCCGCCTGGCGCAATTGCCAGAGGTAGGCCGGGCGCTGAGCCTGGCCGATTTCATCCCCGCCGCGCAGCCCGAGAAACTGGCGCTGCTGGAAGACGCCAACATGCTGCTGGCGCCGGCATTCCTGGCGCAGCCGGCCATGCCGCCCTCGGATTCAGCCGTGGCAGCGGCGCTGGCGCAGGCGGGCCTGGTGTTGCGCGGCGCCTTGGGCGAGGACCGCGCGGCGCGGCAGGCCCGCCGCCTTGGCCAGGCGTTCCTGATCCTGGCCGCGGCCCAGCCCGCGGATCGCGAGCGCCTGGCTCAAGCCCTGCTGCCGGGCCTTGCCACCGTGCTGCGCCAGGTGCAGGCCATGCTTTCGGCCGAGACCGTCGCGCTCGAAACCCTGCCCGCCGAACTGCGCGCCGATTGGCTGACCGCCGATGGCCGCGCGCGGGTGGAGGTGGCGCCGGCGACGCTCGGCCATGATGGCGCCGCACTGGCCCGCTTCGCCGCTGCCGTGCAGGCGGTGGCGCCGCAGGCCAGCGGGGCTGCGATTTCCACGCGCGACAGTTCAGCCACGGTGCAGCGCGCCTTCCTGGTGGCCGGCGTCATCGCCACCGTGCTGGTGCTGGCGCTGCTGCTGATCAACCTGCGCAGCCTGCGGCTGTCATTGCTGGCGCTGGCGCCGCTGGCACTCGCCGCGCTGCTGACGGCGGCGCATTGCATCCTGTTCGGGCCGGAATTGAACCTGGCCAATATCATCGCGCTGCCGCTGCTGTTCGGCATGGGCGTGGCCTATGACATCTACTACGTGGCGGCCTGGGCGCGGGGTGAGCGGCAATTGCTGGCGAGCCCGATGAACCGGGCGGTCATCTATTCGGCGGTGACCAATGCGGCGGCGTTCGGGGCGCTGGCGGTCTCGCCGCATCCGGGCACGGCGAGCATGGGCGTCGTGCTGAGCGTGTCGCTGGTCTATTCGCTGCTCTGCGTGATGCTGGTGTTGCCGCCATTGCTGAAGGTGTTTGCGACGAAGCGGGATTAGACCCCCGCCCCAAACCCATTCGCCGTCACCCCACGCGGCCTGACCATGTCATAGGCCGCGCGCGGCAAATACCGCCCCGTACCGGGCTCCGCCTGCACCTGCCCATCGCGCATCACCACCTCCCCGCGGCGGATGGTCATGAAGGGCCAGCCCGTCACCTCCATCCCCTCGAAGGGCGTGTTATCCACCACATGCTGCATCAGCGCATTGGTGATGCGCACCTGGCGGCGCGGGTCCCACAGCACCATATCCGCATCGCTGCCCGGCTGGATCACGCCCTTCTTCGGGTAAAGCCCCATCAGCTTCGCCGGGTTGGTGCTGGTCAGCCGCACGAAATCCTCGATGCCGATGCGCCCCTTGGAGACACCCTCGCTGAACACCAGCGGCATGCGCGCGGCCAGCCCCGGAATGCCGTTCGGAATCTGGGAGAAATCATCCCCCCGCTTGGCCGCGACCGAAAACGCGCAATGGTCCGAGCTCACCACATCCAGCGTGCCCTGGCGGATCACCTCCCAGATGCGCGCATGCTCATCCGCGCCGCGCGGGGCGGGGCTGCACATGAACAGCGCGCCGTCGGGCCGCGCCATGTGCTCGGCGGTCAGGGTGAAGTATTGCGGGCAGGTCTCGCCCCACACCTTGATGCCGCGCGCCTGGGCGCGGGCAATCTCCTCCGCGGCTTCGGCGCAGCTCACATGGAAGATCTGGATCGGCTGGTCCACCAGCTCGGCCAGGGCGATGGCGCGGTGCGTCGCCTCGCGCTCCACCACCGAAGGCCGCGACCAGGCATGGTAGCGCGGGCCGATCATGCCCGCTTCCAGCAGGCGTTGGGTGCGCCAGCGGATGGCGTCGTAATTCTCGCAATGCACGGTCACCAGGCAGCCCAGTTTGCGGGCCGTCTCCAGCACGCGGATGTACTGCACGTCGTTCACATGCAGCGGCTCATAGGTCAGGAACACCTTCAGGCTGCGCACGCCCTCGGCCACCAGGCGCGGCACCTCCTGCTCCATCACCGCATCCGTCGGGTCGCTGATGATCTGGTGGAAGGCGTGGTCCAGCATGCCGCGCGCCGCGCGCGCCCGCTGGTCCTGGTAGCGGTCCCAAACGCCATGGCCCTTCCATTGCGGGATGAAGCACACGACCGAGGTGGTGCCGCCGGCAAACGCGGCGCGCGAGGCGGTGATGAAGCTCTCCTCCATCACGCCGCCATCCTCGCGCGGTTCTTCGATGTGGCAATGACTGTCCACGCCGCCGGGCAGCACCAGCAGGCCGCCGGCATCGATGACATTCTCGCCGCCGGGGATGTGCTCGGCCAGCGTCGCGATGCGCCCCTGCGCCACACCCACATCGCAGCGCACCGCGCCGAAGGCGGTGGCCACCAGGCCGCCGCGGATTACCA
>JAIXVH010000300.1 GCA_027483125.1 Acetobacteraceae bacterium
GATGCCGGCAGGCAGAATGCCGCCAGCACCAGCGCGCCCTGCCCCATCAGCCAGGCCGGATCACCGCCGGCCAGGTTGAAGAACACCAGATAGGTCGGCGCATTATCAAGGAAGGAGGACAACGCGCCGGACATCCAGAAATACACCCAAGGAATGGGCGCGCCATTGGCATCCGAGGTCATGGCCACCAGCCCCGCGGCGGCACCCGCGGAACCCGCCTTCAGGATCGCCAGCACCGGCCCCATGCAGATGAAGATGGCCGCGAAAAGCTTGGCCACCTCCAGCATAGCGCCCCAGGAAAACCCATTGGCCTCGCGCAGTGCGCGGCTGGTCAGCAGCATGGAGACCACCGTCACCGCCAGGAACACGCCGATGGCGACGACGCGCTCGACCGGCACCGTCTCACCCAGCAGGACCATGCTGCCCGGCTTCCAATAGCCCTGCATCAGCACCGCCAGCACCACCACGCCGATGAGTGCGACATTGACCCAGCCCTCGACGGTCAGCGGCTCGCGAACGCCTTCAGGCACCGCGGGTTTCTCGCGCGCCCAGGCCCAGGAATCGATCACGTAGAAGATGCCCAGCAGCACCACCGCACACAGCAAGAATTCGCCGAACAGATGCGTGGTCGGCCAGAAGAAGGAAATGCCCGCCAGGAACCCCAGATAGAGCGGCGGATCACCGATCGGCGTCAGCGAACCGCCGATATTGGACACCAGGAAGATGAAGAACACGAAGACATGCGTCTTCTGCTGACGGAACGCATTGGCCCGCAGCACCGGGCGGATCAGCAGCATCGACGCGCCGGTCGTGCCCATCACACTGGCCAGCACCGTACCGATGGCCAGCAGCGCGGTGTTGGTCGCCGGCGTGCCCACCAGCGTGCCCTTCAGCAGCACCCCGCCGCCCGTCGTGTAGAGCGCCAGCAGCAGCATGATGAAGGGGATGTATTCCTGCATCAGCACATAGGCGATCTCGCCGCCCGCCTTTTCCAGACCGAACACCAAGGCCAGCGGCAGCAGCAGCAGCGCCGCCCAGCCGGCCGCGACCTTGCCGTACTGGTGGTGCCACAGCGCCGGCGTGAACAGCGGCATGAAGGCGATCGAGAGCAAGATGCCCACGAAGGGCACCACCCAGATCAGCGACAATTGCGCCCCATCCAGCGCCGCCGCCATGGCCGGCAGCGGCAATATTGCCAGCATCGCGCTGATCCGCAGCATCACGCTCTCCCCACCCGTGCCGACCAGATAGCGGCGCCACCACCCCCTGGGCAATGCCGCCCGCCCCGCCTAATAGACCGCCAGCAGGAGTACGACCGATGGACATGACCGGCGAACGCATCATCGCCGCCCCGCGTGAGCGGGTCTGGGCCGCGCTGAACGACGCTGACGCGCTGAAGGCCGCAATCCCGGGTTGCGAGGCGCTGGACAAGACCTCCGACACGGAGCTGACCGCGCGCGTGGCGATGAAGATCGGCCCGATGGCCGCCCGCTTCACGGTCAAGGTCACGCTGTCCGACATCGTGGCCCCCGAAAGCTACCAGATCACCGGTGAGGGCAATGGCGGCGCCATGGGCTTCGCCAAGGGTGGGGCGGAAGTGAAGCTGACCGCGCTGGGGCCGTCCGAGACCCGGCTGAACTACACCGCCAAGGCGCAGGTCGGCGGCAAGATGGCGCAGCTGGGCGCGCGGCTGATCGATGCCACCGCCAAGCAGATGTCCGACCAGTTCTTCGACCGCTTCGCCGCAGCCCTGGCGCCGGTCCCGGCCGCCGAAACCCCGGCCGCGCCGCCCGCGCCGCCCGCCCTTTCCATCCTGTCCCTGATTCCCAAGGAGTTTGCCGGAATGCCCATCATCTTCTGGGTCGGTTCGTTCTTCATGCTGTGGGTGATGTACCTGATCTTCCTGTCATCGTGAGCGACGTCGCGGCACCTGTCGCCGCAGGCGACGTCGCGGGCACCGAAGCGCTGCTGGCGTCACAAGGCTATGTGGCGGACCGCGCACTCGCGACCGTGGTGCACCTGGCCATCGCGATGGACCGCCCGCTCTTCCTGGAAGGCGAGCCTGGCACCGGCAAGACCGAAATCGCCAAGGTTCTCTCGCGCGGGCTGAACCGTCCCCTGGTGCGCCTGCAATGTTATGACGGCATGGACCTTTCGGCCGCGGCCTATGAGTGGAATGCCGCGCGGCAGCTGATGGCGATCCGCCTGGCCGAGGGCGGCACGCGGCCGGATATCTACGCGCGCGAATACCTGCAGGAACGGCCGCTGCTGGCCGCCATCGCCGGCCCGCCCTCGGTGCTGCTGATCGACGAGCTGGACCGCGCGGACGAGCCCTTCGAGGCCTTCCTGCTGGAATTGCTGGCGGATTTCCAGATCACGATTCCGGAACTTGGCACCATCAAGGCCGAAACCCCGCCCATCGTGGTCATCACCTCCAACCGCACGCGCGAGGTGCATGACGCCATCCGGCGTCGCTGCCTCTACCAATGGGTGGACTACCCCGATGCCGCGCGCGAACGCGCGATCCTGGCGATGCGCGCGCCGGGTGTGGCCGAGACGCTCTCGGCCCAGGTCGTGGCTTTCGTGCAGCGCGTCCGCCAGGGCGATTTCTTCAAGCTGCCGGGTGTTGCCGAAAGCATCGACTGGGCGAATGCGCTGACCGCGCTGAACGCCACCGAGCTCTCCCCCGGCGTGGTCGATGAAACCCTGGGCGTGCTGCTGAAATACCAGGACGACATCGCCAAGCTGCGTGGCGCGGAGGCAGCGAAGCTGATCGGGGAAGCCCGAGTAACGGCATGAAGCGGACGGGGCTCGGCAGGCTGGCGCCATCGGCTTGGGCGAGACCTGGTTCCGCCCCGGCATGAGCCACGCCTCACCGCCGCTTGCCGGCAATCTCATCGCCTTCGCCCGGCTGCTGCGGCGCGCCGGGCTGCCGGTCGGCCCAGCAGAATCCCTGGCCGCGGCGGCTGCGCTGTCGCATATCCAGATCGGCGACCGGCGTGAGGTGCGTGCCGCATTGCGCGCGCTGATGGTCCATCGCCACGAGCATGCGGAGATCTTTGACGCCGCATTCGACATCTTCTGGCGCGACCCCGCTGCCTCCCGCATGGCCGCCGCCACCGCCCTGCTGGACGGCATGGCGCCCGAGGAGAAGAAGCGCGCCGGCGGCCGCCGCCTGGCCGAGGCCATGGCCGCCGACCGCCCGCCCCCGCCCCGCCAGGACACGCCGGAAGAGGAGCCACCGCGCATCGACGCGGCACTCTCCTTCAGCGAACGCGAACGCCTGATGGCGATGGATTTCGAGGCCATGTCCGCGCGCGAACTGGCCATGGCGCGCGAGGAAATCCAGCGTCTCTCCTTGCCGCTCGACGAGCGCCGCACCCGCCGTTGGCGCCGCGACCCGCGCGGCCCGCGCATCGACCTGCGCGCCACGCTGCGGCGTTCCCTGCGCACCGGCGGTGAGATCGTGACCCTGGCCCGCAGCCGCCGCATCATCCGCCCGCCGCCGCTGGTGGTGATCTGCGACATTTCGGGCTCCATGGCCCGCTACGCCCAGGTGCTGCTGCATTTCCTGCATGCCGTGACCAATGACCGCGACCGCGTCGCCTGCTTCCTGTTCGGCACGCGGCTGACCAACATCACCCGCCAGCTGCGCCACCAGGATGCCGAAGTGGCCTTCGAAATGGTCGGCAAGCTGGTGCAGGACTGGTCGGGCGGCACGCGTATTGGTGAGGCGCTGGAACGCTTCAACAAGCTCTGGGCCCGCCGCGTGCTGGGCCAGGGCGCCGTGGTCCTGCTGATCACCGACGGTCTGGACCGCGACGGCGCGCATGGCCTGGCGGAGGCCACCGAAAGGCTGCGCCATTCCTGCCGGCGGCTGATATGGTTGAACCCGCTCTTGCGCTATGCCGGCTTCCAACCGAAATCCCAGGGTATCCGGGCGATGCTGCCGCATGTGCATGAGTTCCGACCGGTGCATAACCTGAACAGCCTGCGCGACCTGGTATCGGCCCTGGGCCAGCAGGGGGGAGCACGACGATGAGCGAAGACATCCTGGCCACCGCAAGCGCCTGGCGCGACGCTGGGGAGAGCGTGGCCATCGCCACCGTCGTGGAGACCTGGGGCAGCAGCCCGCGCCCGGCCGGCTCGCGCTTCGCGGTGTCGTCGGCGGGGCGGATGGCGGGCAGTGTTTCCGGCGGCTGCATCGAGGGCGCGGTGGCCGAGGCCGCCGCCGCCACCATGGCCAACGGCACGCCGCAGCTGCTCGATTTCGGCATCAGCGACGAAAGCGCCTGGGAGGTGGGCCTGGCCTGCGGCGGCAAGCTCAAGGTGTTTGTGGAGAAGTTGGGATGACGCCCGAGACCCTCTCCCGCCTGCAAGCCGCCATCGCCGCCAAGCACCCCGTCGCGCTGTGCACGCGACTGGCCGATGGCGCGCAGCTTCTGCTGCCCGGTGACGCGGCCGATGCCGGCCTGTCTGACGCCGCGGCCGCCGCCCTGCTGGCCGACAAGCCCACCCAGCATGAGGGCTGGTTCATCCACCCGCACAACCCGGCCCTGCGCCTGATCATCGTGGGCGCGGTGCATGCCGCGCAGGCCATGCTGCCCATGGCCTCGGCGCTGGGCTTCGCCACCACTGTCATCGATCCGCGCCGGGCCTTTGCTACCGAAGAACGCCTGCCCGGCGTCACCATCAGCCATGACTGGCCGGATGATGCGATGGCCGCACTCCGCCCTGATACGCGCAGCGCCATCGTCACACTGACCCACGACCCGAAGATCGACGACCCGGCGCTGGATGCCGCCCTGCGCAGCCCCGCCTTCTATATCGGCGCGCTGGGGTCCAAGCGCACCCATGCGAAGCGTGTCGATCGCCTGCGCGAGATGGGCCATGATGACGCCGCGATCGGACGCATCCGCGCCCCCATCGGCCTCGACATCAAGGCCCTGACCGCGCCAGAAATCGGCCTGTCCATCATGGCCGAAATCATCGCGACGCGGCGCGGCGCGGGCCTGGCGCAGCGCGGATGAAATTCGGCCCCACCCCCCTGCCCGAGGCACGCGGTGCCGTACTGGCGCACACCGTCCGCCTGCCCGGCCGGGTGATCAAGAAAGGCACCGTGCTGGGCGAGGAGGAAGTCGCGGCATTGAGCGCCGCGGGCCATCGCGATGTCCTGGCCGCGGTGATGGAGCCCGGTGACGTGCCGGAGGACGAGGCCGCGGAACGCCTGGCCCAGGCCCTGATGGCGCCCCTGCTGGCGAAATCACGTGCCGCGACCGGACGGGTCAACCTGCTGGCCGATGCGCCCGGACTGCTGGTCCTGGATGAGGCATTGATCAACCGGCTGAACGCGCTGGATGAGAGCATCACGCTCGCCACCTTGGCCAATCACACGCTGGTCTCGGCCAAGGACATGCTCGCCACGATCAAGGTCATCCCCTTTGCCGTCCCAGGCGCCGTGATGGCGGTGGCCGAGGCGCTGCTGCGCGGCGCCGCGCGCCCGGTGCTGGAAATCAGGCCCTTGCGGCCACTGAAGGTGGGGCTGGTCGTCTCGGAACTGCCGGGCGTGAAGGAATCCGCCATGGAGGGTGCCGCGGAGGTGACGCGTGCGCGCATCGAGGCGCTGCGCGGCACCATGCTGCCGCCCGAGCGTGTGAAGCATGATACGGGCGCCATCGCCGATGGGCTGGCACGGTTGAAGAAGGCCGGGGCGGAGATGTTCCTGATCGCCGGTGCTTCGGCCGTGGTGGACCGGCGCGATGTGGGGCCGGCGGGCATCGTGCGCGCCGGCGGCATCATCACGCATTTCGGCATGCCGGTGGATCCGGGCAATCTGCTGTGCTTCGGCCGCATCGGCGATGCGGCGGCGATCGTGCTGCCCGGCTGCGCCAAATCCCCCAAGCTGAACGGCTTCGACTGGGTGCTGGCGCGCTGCTTCGCCGGCATCGCGGTCGGCCCGCGCGAGATCATGGGCATGGGTGTCGGCGGGCTGCTGAAGGAGATCGATGTGCGGCCGCTGCCGCGGGAGAAGGCGCCATCCGTGCCGCCTTCCGCCCTGGCGCCACGCCGCGCGCGGCAGGTGGCGGCGGTGGTGATGGCCGCGGGCCGTTCGCGCCGGATGGCGCCGCTGAACAAGCTGCTGGTCAAGGACAATGCCGGCACCGCCATGGTCGCGCGCGTGGTGGACCAGGCGCTGCGCAGCCAGGCGCGCCCGGTGGTGGTGGTGACCGGCCATGAGCGCGAACGCGTCGAGGAAGCGCTCGCCGGCCGCGCCGTGATCTTCGCCCATGCCGATGACTATGCGCAGGGGCTTTCGGCCAGCCTGCGCGCGGGCCTCGCCGCCCTGCCGCCTGACGCCGAGGGCGTGATGGTCTGCCTGGGCGACATGCCGCTGGTCAGCGCCGCCATGCTCGACCGTCTGATGGCCGCCTTCGACCCCGAGGAAGGCCGCGCGATCGTCCAGCCCACCTTCCGCGGCAAGCAGGGCAACCCGATGCTCTGGGCGCGCGAATTCATCCCGGCCATGATGGCGGTCTCGGGCGATGTGGGCGCGCGGCACCTGGCGGGACTGCATGCCGACCGCCTAGTCGAGGTGGAGATGCCCGATGACGCGGTGCTGCGCGACTTCGACACGACCGATGCGCTGAAGGGCGCGCCCGGCTTTACTGCCGCCGCAGGTTCCAGAACAGGTTGACCGAGGCTTGCAGCGCGCCGCTGATGTCGCTGCGCAGCGCACCATCCTGGAACGACTTCCCCAGCGGGATGATCGGCACCATCTCCAGCGCGCGCTGCTGGGCAGCGATGAAGGCGGTATGGGCGGCTTCGGGCGTGGTGGCGGTCAGCCAGTTGTCGACCAGTTCCTCGGTGCGCGGGTCATTGAACCAGCCCCACCAGCCACTGTCGCCCTGCCCGCGCGTGGTGGCGTTGGTGGCGGGGTTGTCGATCGAGATCGCCGGCCAATTCGTGCAGGCCAGGTTCCACCCGCCGCGCTCCACCGGCGCGCGCGAGATGCGCCGCTGCACCACCGTGCCCCAGTCGAGATTCTGCATGTCCACATTCATGCCGAGCCGGCGCAGCAGGTCGTCGATCAGCACCGTATGCGCGCTGATCGAGGCGATGTCCGTCGGGTTCAGCAGCACGATGCGCTCGCCGCGATAGCCGGCCTCGGCAATGGCGCGCCGGCCGGCGGCGATGTCGAGCGTGCCCACCGTATCGCGCCCCAGTTCCTGCACGCCGGGCATGCCGCAGGGGAACATCGCACGGCAGATCTCGCTATCCTCCGGGCGTGCGGTCACCGCCTGGTTGAACGGCCTCTGGTCGATCACGCGCAGCAGCGCCTGGCGCAGAGCGAGATTGTCGAAGGGCGGGATCAGGTGGTTGAACCGCAGCATCGACAGCACGCCGTAGATGTCATTGCGGAACAGCGTGACGCGGCGATTGGCGGCGACGCGCGCGGCGAGTTCGGGCAGCACCGCGGCCACCCAATCCACCTCTCCCGCCTGGATGGCTGCGGCTGCCGTCGCGGCATCGGGGATGATCTGCCATTCCACGCGGTCGAAATTCACCACCTTGCCGCCCGAGGTCCAGGCCGGCGCCTCCGGCCGGGGCTGGTAGCCGGCGAAGCGCTCATAGACCACGCGCGCGCCCGAGACATATTCGCCGCGCACGAACCGGAACGGGCCGGAGCCGATCATCTCCGTCACCTGCGCATTGGGGTTCGTGCGCGCGAGCCGCTCGGGCATGATCATGGCGGGCGAGGAATGCGGCTTGCCGATCGCATCGAGCAGCCGTGCGAAGGGGCGCTTGAGGCGGATGACGATGGTGCGGTCATCCTTGTGGCCGAAACTGTCGGTGAAGCCCCCCAGCGCCTGGCCGAAACTGTCGCGGCGGGACCAGCGCTCCAGGCTCGCCGCGCAATCCTGCGCGCGCACCGGCTCGCCATCATGGAAGCGCAGGCCCTCACGCAGGGTGATCTCCCACACGCGCTGGTCATCGGAGACGCTATGCCCCGCCGCCATCTGCGGCACCGGCTGCAGGGCGGCGTTCACCCCATAGAGCGTGTCGAACACGCAGTAGCCATGCGTGATGGTCACGGCCGCGGGCGTGAAGACCGGGTCCAGGATGGTCAGGTTGGAACTGGGCACGTAGCGCAGCACGCGCGCCCGGCTCTGGCCGGCGGCGGGGGCTGCGAGCGTGGCCGCGCCCGCGGCCAGGAGGGTTCTGCGATCGACCATGGGGCGTCTCCAGTTGGGGCGGCTGCGCAATGCAGATGTCATCCGGGCAAGGGGAATGGCGCGGGCGTGTCATCGGCGGGCCAGAAGGGGCGGCGGCGGTGTTGCCAGGCCACATCCTGCAGGCGCAGCGGCGTGCCGCCGGGGCCATGCAACGCGATCCAACTGGTACCCGGGGCGATCAGCTTGCGGTAGTTCATCAGGTTCTTGAACGACACCAGCCGGCAGGCGGCGATGTCGATGCCGCAGGCGGCATAATGCTCATCCATGTGTTCATAGACGGCATGGCTGGTGACCAGGATCCGCACCTCGCCCGCGCGCAGCACAGCACTCGGCCCCAGTCGACCGGTCGCGCCGGCCACCGGCCCACCGCGGAAGACGAACTCGCCGTCGCACAAGCGCTCGACAGTCGCATGCACCTTCAGCGGGGTGAACCAGCGCTGGTCCTGCCAGGCGCCGATGGCGAATTCCGCCTGCGCACCGGTGCCCAGGGCGGCGGCCTGTTGGGCGGCGGCTGGGTCCACGATGCACAGCGCCGAAGGCACCTGCGGCGCATGCGCCAGCAGCGCCGCCAGCAGCGCGGGCGCATCGCCCGAGGCACCACCACCGATCGCATCGGGCGCATCGATCAACAGCACGCGCCCCTCGCGCAACAGGGCCGCGCGCACCGCTTCCGCAGGCGTCATCGCCGGCAATTCGAAGGCGTACCGGCGCGCCCACATCGCATCCAGGATCTCCTGCGCCGCGGCATCGGCGGCGGCCGCATCGGCATCGGCCACCGCAAGCCCGGCGATGCCGACATCAGCCATGTCCAGCCAGGGCTGCACCGGAAAATAGCTGACCGAGAGCGCGCGGCCCGCGGCCTCCATCGCGCGTGCCTGGGCCGCCACTTCGGCCATCGGCTCGCCCTCTGTCGTGGCGCCGCCCAGCACCGGCAGGATGGCATTGTAGCGACGGATACGCGTGACCGGGCGGATCTGCCCACGCATCGCGCGCAGCAGCAGCGTCGCGGCACAGGCGCCGGTGCGATGCGCATCGACATGCGGATAGGTCTCGTAGCCCACGATGATGTGGGCGCAGGCGGCCATGCGCGGCGTCACATGCGCGTGCAGATCAAGGCTGACAGCGACCGGCACGTCAGGGCCGATGCGCGCGCGCAGCGCGGCCAGCACGGCGCCCTCGGGGTCCTTTTCCACGGCGCAGATCATGGCCCCATGCATGGCCAGATAGACGCCATCCAGCGCGCCCAGAGCCGCGATGCCATCGACGATGCAGGCCATCGCCTCGGTGAAGAAACTATCCTCCACATGGCCGCCCGCGCCGCCCTTGGTCCAGTAGACCGGGCAGAGCGTGGCACCACCTGCGCGCAGCGTCTCGATGGCGCCGGCCAGGGCAAGCTGCTTGCCCTCGGCCGCGCGCAACAGCCCAGCGCCCTCGCAGATGCCCATGCGCTCGAAATCTGCGCGGCGCTCGACGCGCAGCGACAGGCTATTGCCCTCGTATTCCAGGCCGGCGATGGCGACGCGCATGCCGCTCAGCGCCGCACCGATGGCCGTGTCGGCTGCAACATCATGCGCCATCGCCTCCCCTGCGGACAAAGCATTGTCGCGGCCGGCAGGTGCGTCAATGCCATTCAGCGCCGCCCGGCGTCTCAGCGCGGCGGTGCCGTTGAATGGCGCACCACCAGCTCGATCGGCAATTCCACCTGGCCGATGCCGCGCCGGCCAGCCAGGCGCGCCAGCACCGCGCGCGCGGCGGCCTCGCCGATGCGCGCGGTGGGCACATGCACAGTGGTCAGCGCCGGCGAGAGGTGCGCGGCCATCTCGAGATTGTCGATGCCGACCACCGAGAGATCATCGGGAACGACCAGCCCGCGCGACTGCGCCTCGACCAGGCAGCCCACCGCCAGGTGGTCGATGCCGCAGATGATGGCGCTCGGCGGCTCGGCCAGCGAGAGCAGCGCCGAGCACGCGGTGCGGCCGCCGGCCAGCGTCACCTCCTGCTCCACCAGGCGCCATTCGGGCAGGTCCAGGCCGGCTTCGGCCAACGCCTCACGCACGCCTTCTGCGCGTTCGCGCTGGCGGTCATTGTGGCGGCGCGCGCCGCAGACCATGCCGAGCCGCACATGGCCAAGCCCGATCAGATGCCGCGCCGCGATGCGCCCCGCGGCGCGGTTGTCCACCAGCACGCCATCGAAGCGCGGATCGCCGCACCAGGTCAGCACCACCGGGATGCCGGCGCTTTCCAGCAATTCCCATGCCTCTGCCGGGCGCTGCGCGCCGACCAGAATCAGGCCATCCACACCGCGCGCCAGCAGGCTGCGCAGCGCGGCCAGCTCGGTATCCGGACGGTAATCGGATGAGGCGACCAGCAGGCTCTGCCCGGCCTCGGCCAATGTCGCCTGCATCGCCTGCAAGGCGCGGGAGAAGATGGCGTTGTCGAGCGTGGGCACGATCGCGGCGATGCCCGCCCCCCTGCCCCGTGGTTCGATCAGCGCCGCCGGTCCACCCAGTTGCAGGGCCGCCGCGCGCACCTTCTGGCGGGTCGCGGCACTGACGATGCCGGGCTGCGCGAGGCTGCGCGAAGCGGTCGCCAACGAGACGCCGGCCGCGGCGGCGATATCGGCAAGCCTGGGGCGCAGGCGTTGTTTCATGGTCGCATCATCCGGCCCGATGAAAATTTTTTCAAGACCGACGCCACACCCCAAACCCGCTTTTCTGTTTGACCCTCCGGACGAAAGCTGGAAGCCTTCTGCAAGTTTTCAGCAAGGGGCGAAGCGTTGCAGCCAGGCGTTCCCGGAATCGGACTTGCCCGCATTCCCCGCAGCGTGATGGTCGGCGTCGCGACGGTAGCGTCCGCGCTGGCGCTGTGGTGGCTCGCGACATCCGGCCTTCGCTTGCTGAACCCGCTGCGCCTGCCCGCCCCGCACGAGGTCTGGACCGCCCTTCGCCAAATCATGGGCAGTGGCTATGCGGGCGCGACGCTGTGGGAACATGCGCTGCACAGCCTGGGGCTGGTCGCGCGCGGCTTTCTGGTCGCGGTCGTCACCGGCGTGCCTTTGGGCCTGTTGATGGGCTGGTCGCGCCGCGCCGAAGCACTGATCAACCCGATCTTCCTGCTGCTGCGCCCGATCCCGGCCCTGGCCTGGATTCCGCTGGCGATCGTGTGGTTCGGGCTGGGTGATACCGGCAAGGTCTTCGTGATCTGGCTGACCGCCTTCGTGCCATCCGTGATCAACAGCTTCACCGGTGTGCGCAATGTGGACACGGTGCTGATCGCGGCTGCGCGCACGCAGGGAGCCAGCACCGCGCAGGTGCTGCGCCATGTGGTGATCCCTGGCTCCATGCCGATGATCTTCACCGGTTTGCGGCTGTCCTTGCAGGCGTCCTGGACCACGCTGGTCGCGGCCGAACTGGTGGGCGCCTTCTTCGGCCTGGGCCGCGTGCTGAACATCGCGGGGCAGGACATCTTTCCGGGCATGATCCTGGTGGGCATGGCGGCGGTGGCGATTTGCGGCGCCGGCTCCACCTGGCTGCTGGGGCGGCTGGAACGCCGCGTGCTCAATTGGCGGGCGGCGGTATAGCCATGGCCAACCGCAATTTCCTCGGCCCCTCGGGCGTGGTTCTGGGCAAGGGCGAGTTCTGGGCGCTGACTCTGGCAGGCTTCAGCCTGTTCTTCGGCACATGGGCGCTGGTGGCCTGGGCGGGATGGTTGCCCGCGAACCTGCTGCCCTCCCCATTGGCGGTCTGGGACACGCTGGTGCGGTTATGGCAACAGCCCTTCGCCGGGCATGTCTATGCCGACCATCTGCTGGCCAGCATCCAGCGCTTCCTGATGGGCTGGGCGCTGGCGGTGGGGATCGGCATTCCGCTCGGCCTGCTGATGGGGTGGTATCGCATCCTCGATGAGATCGTGACGCCGCTCTTCGACAGCATCCGTTTCGTCGCGCCGCTGGCCTGGGTGCCGCTGGCGGC
This sequence comes from Acetobacteraceae bacterium, assembly GCA_027483125.1. Lineage (GTDB taxonomy): Bacteria > Pseudomonadota > Alphaproteobacteria > Acetobacterales > Acetobacteraceae > Rhodovarius. The sequence goes on from JAIXVH010000300.1 coordinate 12,206, forward strand.
ATTGTGGTTCGGCACCGGCATTGGCGGGCCGCTGCTGATCATCTTCGTGGGCTCCTTCGCACCTTGTGTGATCAGCGCCTATCGCGGCGCGCGGCTGGTGGAGCCGCGCCTGGTGGAAGCCGCGCAGACCATGGGCGCGAGCGGCCGGCAGGTGATGCAGCATGTGCTGGTGCCGGGCGCGATGCCGTCCATCATCTCGGGGCTGCGGGTCTCGGCCGGGTTGGGCTGGCAGTCACTGGTGGGGTCGGAACTGATCGTGGTGGGTGCGGGGCTCGGCTACCTGATGGTGCAGGGCCAGGGAAATCTTGCGACCAATATCGTCATCGCCGGCATGATCGGCATCGGCATCGTGGGCTTCGCGATCGATGTGGTGCTGCGCGGCATCGAGGCCTGGTTCAAGCGGCGCTGGGGGCAGGCATGACCGCGCCCGATGACCGCAGCGCCGCCAGGCGCGAAGGGCTGAATCGGTCGCGCATAACAGGAACACGCGAAGCATGAGTGAGATTGTGTTCAAGGCGGTCACCAAAACCTTTCGCCTGCCCAAGGGTGGCGATTTCCTGGCCATCGACACCACTGATCTGCGGATCGAGGAAAAGGAATTCGTCGCCATCGTCGGCCCCTCGGGCTGCGGCAAGACGACGTTGATGCGCATGGCCGCGGGGCTTGAATTCCCCAGCACCGGCACGGTCGAGGTCGGCGGCAAGACAGTGCGCGGGCCGGGGCCGGAACGCGCCGTCGTGTTCCAGCAATTCGCGCTGATGCCCTGGAAGACCGTCCGCGAGAACATCGGCTTCGGCCTGATGTGCAAAGGCACACCCAAGGCCGAGGCCGATGCCGCGATTGCGCGCTATGTCGAATTGATGGGCCTTGCGGGCCATGAGGACAGCTTCCCGCACCAGCTCTCCGGCGGCATGCAGCAGCGCGTGGCCATCGCGCGCGCCTATGTCATGCAGCCCGCGGCCCTGTTGATGGACGAGCCCTTCGGCGCGCTGGACGCGCAGACGCGCATCGTCATGCAGGAGGAGTTGGTGCGGCTCGCGCGGCGCAATCCGCGCACGGTCATCTTCATCACCCATGCCGTGGATGAGGCGATCTACCTCGCCGACCGCGTCGTGGTGATGGGCCGCAAGCCTGGCCGCATCATCGAGACCATCGACATCCGCCCACTGCGCGAGGAAGGCGGCTGGGAGGCGATGCCGATCGAGGAAGTGATGGACCAGCCCGCCTTCACCCATATGCGCAGCCGCATCTGGAAATTGCTGAAGGCGCGCGAACAGGAAAAGCCGGCCGCCTGACAGGTCGCAACCCTCAACCCCGTCAAGGAGAACGAGAGAGATGTTTCGTCGAATCCTTCTGGCCGCCACTGCGGCGGCGGCCTTGTTCGTCGCCCCCCCGCAGGCTGCGGCGCAGCCGCTGACACGCCTCAACATCTCGCTGCAGCCGGCTGACTTCTCGATGTTCACCCTGTTTCTCGCGCAGGAGCAGGGCTGGTGGCGACAGATGGGGATCGAGGCGAATTTCTCGACCTTCCCCTCCGGCCCGCCGCAGGTCGCGGCCGTGGCGGCATCGGCCTGGGATGTGGGCATCACCGGCTCGGCGCCCTCGGTCCTCGGGGCCTCGCGCTTCAACCTGCGCACGATCGGCATCTCCAACGATGAGAGCCAGACCAACACGCTGATGGTGCGCGCCGCCGACCTGGCCGCGATCCGCGCCAATCCGCAAAGCCTGCGCGGCAGCCGCGTTCTCATCACGGTCAACACCACCGTCGATTATGTGCTGCAAAGCTGCCTGCGGCGGTGGAACCTCACGCGCAATGATGTCCAGGTGGTCAACCTGGCACAGGCGCAGATCCTCTCGGCCTTCTCCACCGGCGAAGGGCGCATTGCCGGCCTCTGGGCACCGCACAACTACACGGCCGAGGAGCGCATGAACGCGGTGCCGCTGTGCAACGGAACCGAGGCCGGGGCCACGGTTCCCTCCAACATCGTCGTGCGCGAGGAATTCCTGCGCCAGAATCCCGAACTGGTCGCCCGGTTCATGGCCGTCGTGCTGCGCGGCGTGGTCTGGACGCGCGAGAATCGCGACGGCGCGCTCGCCTCCATGCGGCGCTTCTATGCACAAGGCGGGGTGACCATTTCGGACGCCGCCTTCAACTCGGAAATCGACCGCCATCCGACCTTCAACCTCGAAGAGCATCTGCGGATCATGGATCGTTCCGCCGGTCCGTCGCAGGTGGATCAGTGGTTCCAGGGCCTGGGCGCCTTCCTGCAGCAGGTCGGTACCGTGCCGAACCCGCCCGCGCCGGCATCCTTCATCACCGATGAGGTGATCCGTCGCGTCGCGGCCGACCCGCGGCTGCGCGCCTTCGCACAGAACCGCCCGCAGTGACCAAGACCCTGCCCGGCGCTCGCGTGTCGGGCAGGACTCGCCGGGCTTCAAGGGCGCTTCATGGCCCTGCCCGACGCCCATTCTGACCCAAACAGGCTGACGCCATGTGCGACGGCCACAAGCAATACAATGGAAGGTCCAAGACATGTTGAAGAGAACCCTCATCGCCGCCGGCCTCGCGGTCGCGACACTGGCCGCACCGGCGCAGGCGCAGCAGCTCACGCGGCTCAACATCTCGATGCAGCCGGCGCTGTATTCGATGGTGCCGCTGCACCTGGCCACCGAACAGGGCTGGTGGCGCCAGATGGGCATCGAGCCCAATTTCTCATCCTTCCCTGCAGGCCCCCCGCAGATCGCGGCCGCGGCCGCGGGCACCTGGGATGTCGGCATCACCGGCTCGGCGCCGGCCGTGCTGGGCGCTGCGCGCTTCAACATCCGCACCATCGCCATCAGCAATGATGAGAGCGCGACCAACACGCTCATGGTGCGCGCGGCAGACCTCGCCGCCATTCGCGCCAACCCAGCGTCGCTGCGCGGCCAGCGCGTGCTCATCACCGTCAACACCACGGTCGACTACGTGCTGCAGAACTGCCTGCGGCAGTGGAACCTGACGCGCAATGACGTGCAGGTGGTGAACCTGGCGCAGGCGCAGATCCTCTCCGCCTTTTCCACCGGCGAGGGCCGCGTGGCCGGCCTCTGGGCACCCAATATCTACACCGCCGAAGAGCGCATGAACGCCGTGCCGCTGTGCAGCGGCAGCGATGCCAATGCGATAGTGCCGGGCAACATCATCGTGCGCGAGGAGTTCCTGCAGCGGAACCCCGACATGGTCGCGCGCTACCTCGCCGTCATCCTGCGCGGCATCGCCTGGATGAAGGCCAATCCCGACCAGACCGTGCAGGTGATGAGCCGCTTCTACCAGGCCGGTGGCGTGACGGTGAGCGAAGCCGCGTTGCGCGCCGAGATCGCCCGCCGCCCACTGTTCGACCTGCAGCAGCAGCTCGACCTGCTCTCACGCGCCAATGGCCCGTCCCAGGCCGACCGTTGGTATGAGGGGCTGAGCGCCTTCCTGGCGCAGGTCGGCACGGTGCAGAACCCGCCCGCGCCCTCCGCCTACATCACCGATGACGTGTTGCGCCGCATCGCTGCGAACCCGCAGCTGCGTGCCTTCGCGATGAACCAGTAACCCAACCGGGGGCGCCACCAGCGCGCCCCCAACCGAGCGGACAGCTGATCAATGACAGTCACCTATCTCAAGCGGGCCTCGAAGACGCCCGAGGACACGACGGGCGAAGCGCGTGGCGTGGTCGAGGCCATGCTGGCTGATATCGCCGCGCGCGGCGAACAGGCCGTGCGCGACCACGCGCTGCGCCTGGACCGCTGGGAGGGCGATGTGATTCTGGGCGCCGATGAGATCGCGCGGCGCATCCGTGACGTTCCCGCCGGCATCCGTGCCGATATCGATTTCGCCGCCGATCGTGTGCGCCGCTTCGCGCAGGCCCAGCGGGCCTCGGTCTCGGATTTCTCGGTCGAACTCTCGCCCGGCGTGGAGGCCGGGCAGAAGCTCGTGCCGATGCAGGTCGCGGGTTGCTATGTGCCCGCCGGCCGCTACGCGCATATCGCCAGCGCCTATATGTCGGTCGCCACGGCCAAGGCCGCCGGCGTGCCGACCGTGATCGCGTGTTCCGGCCCGCGCGGGCCGGAGGGCATCCACCCCTATGTGCTCTATGCGCTGCACGCGGCGGGCGCGGATGTGGTGATGACACTGGGCGGCGTGCAGGCGATCGCGGCAATGGCGCATGGCCTGTTCACCGGCAAGCCTGCGGATATCGTGGTCGGGCCGGGCAACAAGTTCGTCGCTGAAGCCAAACGCCAACTCTATGGCAAGGTCGGCATCGATGTCTTCGCCGGCCCCTCGGAAGTGGCGGTGATCGCCGATGCCACGGCCGATGCCGAGATCGTCGCGGTGGACCTGGTCGCGCAGATGGAGCACGGCCATGAAAGCCCGGGCTGGCTGATCAGCACCGACCGGGCCCTGGCCGAAGCCGTGATGGCACGCATTCCCGCGCTGATCGAAGCGCTGCCACCCACCGCGCGCGATGCCGCCGGTGCCGCCTGGCGCGACTTCGGCGAAGTGGTGCTGTGCGACACGCGCGAGGAAGCGGTCATCGTCTCCGACGAGTATTGCTGCGAACACCTCCAGGTGCAGGCCGCCGATCTCGATTGGTGGCGCGAGCAGCTGTCCAACTACGGCTCGCTGTTCCTGGGCGAGGAAACCACCGTGGCCTATGGCGACAAGGCCACCGGCCCGAACCACATCCTGCCCACCAAGGCCGCCGGCCGCTATTCGGCGGGGCTGTCGGTGCACAAATTCCTCAAGCCGCTCTCCTGGCAGCGGATGACGCGCGAAGGCTCGCGCGATGTGGCGCTGGCCACCGCGCGCATCTCGCGTGCCGAGGGGATGGAGGCGCATGCGCGCTCAGCCGATATCCGCCTCGCGCGCTATTTCCCAGGCGCCAATTTCGACCTGGGCGAGGCGGTGAAGAACTGATGGCCACATGCCTCCAGCGCGACCTCTCCGCGCCCCCGCCCATCCCGCAGGAAGGGATCGACGCAGCGCTCGCGGTGCTGCGTTCGGGCTGGCTGCACCGCTATGGCGAGACGCTGGGCGATGCCTCCGAGGTCTCGATGTTGGAGGCGGAATTCGCGGCCTCCCTTGGCGCGCGCTACGCGGTGGCGGTGAATTCCTGCGGCAGCGCGATGTATCTGGCGCTGCTGTGCAGCGGCGTGCAGCGCGGTGACCGTGTGCTGATGAACGCCTTCACGCTGGCCCCGGTGCCCGGCGCGGTCGCACATGCGGGTGCCGAGCATGTGCTGGTCGAGGTGACGTCGGACCTGGTGATCGACCTCGCCGATCTGGAGCGCAAGGCCGAGGCCTCCGGCGCGCGCTTTCTGCTGCTGTCGCACATGCGCGGGCACATCGCGGACATGCACCGGCTGATGGCGCTGTGCGAAAGGCTCGGCATCACCGTCATCGAGGATTGCGCGCACACAATGGGCGCCAATTGGGCAGGTCAGCCCACAGGCACCTTCGGCCGCGTCGGCTGCTTCAGCCTGCAATCCTACAAGCATGTGAATGGCGGCGAAGGCGGGCTGCTGGCCACTGATGACGAGGACATCGCGGCGCGCGCCATCCTGCATTCGGGCTCCTACATGCTCTACGGCCAGCACCGCGCGCGGCCGCCCGAGGCGGTGTTCGACCGCTGGCGCGATGTCACGCCCAATTTCTCGCTGCGCATGTCCAACCTGGTGGCCGCCGCCGCGCGCCCGCAATTGGCGATGCTGGCGGAGCGCGCGCGGATCTGGAACGACCGCTACGGCCGGCTCGCGGCGGCGCTGGCGCCGCTGCCGGGCATTCGCTTGCCGCATCGCCCACAGGAGGAAGGCTTCGTGCAATCCTCGATCCAGTTCGCCGTCTCAGGCATTGGCGATGCCCGCTTCGCAAACTTCCTGGAACGCTGCCGCGGGCGCGGCGTATACCTGAAATGGTTCGGCGCGGCACAGGCCACCGGCTACACCAGTGTCTCGGGACAATGGCGCTACCTGGCCGATCCGCACACGCCGCCCAATACCGCGGCCGTGCTGGAACGCCTGTGCGACATGCGCATCCCGCTGACCTTGACCGATGAGGAATGCGCAACGGCTGCGACCATCATCGCCGAAGAACTCGCAACGGCCCGGAGCACCTGACGATGTTCGACATCCTGCTGCGCGGCGGTGAGATTCTGGATGGCACGGGCGCGCCTGCTTATCGCGCGGATCTCGGCATCAAGGACGGGCGCGTCGCCGCGATCGGCATCGCGCTTGGCGATGCGGCCGAGACGCTGGACGCCACCGGCCAGATCATCGCCCCGGGCTTCATCGACATCCACACCCACAGCGATTTCGTGCTGCTGGTCGATGGCCGCGCCGACAGCCAGGTCTGCCAGGGCGTCACGCTGGAGGTGATAGGCCAATGCGGCTTCTCCTGCGCGCCCTTCACAGGCGAAATGTCACCGAGCCAGCTGATCGGCTTCCACGATGCGGGCGTGGAGGTGAGCTGGCGCAGTTTCGGCGATTATCTGGAGCGGCTGGATGCGCAATCGCTCGGCGTGAATGTCGCGGCCATGGTGGGCCATGGCGCGATCCGCCAGGCGATCAAGTGCGACGCCGTCACCCCCACCACGGCCGATGAGATGAAGGCGATGACACGCCTGGCCGAACAGGCCTTCGAGGCGGGTGCCATCGGGTTTTCCACCGGGCTCGAATACTTCCCCGGCACCATCGCGCCGATGGAGGAGGTGGTGGAACTCTGCGGTGTCTGCGCACGGCATAACCGCCTCTACGCGACGCATGTGCGCAACCGCGATGTGCATTACGACCTGGGCTTCACGGAAGCCGTGGCCACCGCCCGGCAATCCGGCGCGCGGCTGCAGATCTCACACATCCAGCCGAAATACGGCGCGCCGAAACGCGCCATGGCGCATACGCTGGAACTGCTGCACCGCGCCCGGCGCGAGGATGTGGATGTCGCCTTCGACATCATCCCGCATGACTGGAGCCATACCTCCGTCGTCTCCTCCCTGCCCGCCTGGGCGCGCGAGGGCGGGCCAGTGCGCCTGCTGGAACGCCTGCGCGACCCCGCGCTGCGCGAGGCGATGAAGCACAACCCGCGCCCGATGTGGCGCCTGGTGGCCGAGCGCCGCTGGGACGAGATTCGCCTGCTGCGCGCGGAAGCCAATCACGACCTCGTCGGCATGAGCTTCGCCGAGATCGGCCGGCGGCGGAACACCGACCCGATGGACGCCGTGCTGGAACTGCTGGAGGCCGAGGGCGAGGCGCTGAACAACCTTGCCTGGACCTCACGCGGCTTCGATGACGCCGATGTGCGCCTCTGCCTCGAACAGGCCGAATGCGCGGTGATGTCCGACACCAAGGCGCTTTCCCCCCATGGCCCGCTGGCCGACACCATCGGCTCGCTCAGCGGCTATGGCTGGGTGGCGCGGCTGCTGGGCCATTATGTGCGCGAGGAACGGGTGCTGAGCCTGCCCGAAGCGGTGCGCCGCATCACCGCCCTGCCCGCCGATCGGCTGGGCCTGCGTGACCGCGGCCGGCTGCGCGCGGGCGCCGTGGCCGACATCACCGTCTTCGACCCGGCGCAGGTGCGCGACCTCAGCAGCATCCGCGAGCCACGCCGCCACCCCGAAGGCTTCACCCATGTGCTGCTCGGCGGTGTTCCGACATTGCGCGACGGTCAGCGCACCAGGGCCAATCCCGGACGGGTCATCCGCGCCGGAACATAGGGAGGCACACCATGGACCATGCTTCACTGCCACGCCGCGCGCTGGCGGCCCTTGCCACCGGCGCGGCGATGCCCGCCCTGGCGCAGACGCAGGCCGGCCCCGCGCTGACCATCGGCGTGGGCGCGCCCGTCACCTCGATCGATCCGCATTTCTTCAACGCCTCCTTCAACAGCGCCATCGCCTCGCACATCTTCGACCGCCTGACCGAGCGCACGGCCGATGCGCGGCTGGTGCCGGGGCTTGCCGAAAGCTGGCGCCTGCTGTCGCCCACGGTGTGGGAATTCAAGCTGCGCGCCGGCGTGCAGTGGCATGATGGCCGCCCCTTCACCGCAGATGACGTGGCCTTCACCATCGAGCGCGCGCCCAATGTGCCCAACAGCCCCGGCGGCTTCGGCGTCTTCCTGCGCGCCATCACGCGCATCGAGATCGTCGATCCGCTGACCATCCGCCTGCATTCCGAACGTCCGCATCCCGCGATGCCGAGCGATCTGGGCTTCATCCCGATCATCGCGCGCCATGCCGCCAACGGCGCCGCGACCGAGGACTTCAACAGCGGCCGCGCCGCGATCGGCACCGGCCCCTATCGCTTCATCTCCTTCCGCGCCGGCGACCGCATCGAGCTCGTCCGCAATGACGGCTATTGGCGCGGCGCCGAACCCTGGGCGCGCGTGCACTACCGCATGATCACCAATGACAGCGCGCGGCTCGCCGCCCTGCTGGCGGGTGATGTCGATGTGATCGACCAGGTGCCCTCTGCCGATCTCTCCCGGCTGCGGCGCGATGCGCGTGTGAGCATCGCCGAGGTGCCGAGCCTGCGGCTGATCTTCCTCGCACCCGATTTCTCCCGCCGCGAGAACCCGGTCTTCACCACCGACCATGACGGCCGGCCGCTGCCGACCAACCCGCTGCTGGATCTGCGCGTGCGCCGCGCTTTGTCCATCGCGATCGACCGTGAGGCGCTGTGCGAGCGCGTGATGGAAGGCACCGCGCGCCCCGCCGGCCAGTTCCTGCCGCCGGGTACCTTCTCCTATAACCCCGATGTGCGCACACCCGCACATGACCCCGAGGCCGCACGCCGCCTGCTGGCCGAGGCCGGCTTCCCGCAGGGCTTCCGGATCGCCCTGCACAGCCCCAATGACCGCTACCCCAATGACAGCCGCACCGTGCAGGCGGTGGCGCAGATGTGGACGCGCGTGGGCGTGCGCACCGAGGTGGTGACGCTGCCCTGGGCTGCCTATCCCGCCCGCGCGGCACGCCAGGAATTCGCGATGCACCTGATCGGCTGGGGGTCCTCGGCCGCGGATAGCTTCGGCGCGATGATGAATGTGGTGGGCAGCTTCGACCGTGAGCGCCGCCTGGGCGCGGTCAATCACCACCGCTATTCCAACCCCACTCTCGACGCCACGGTGGAGCGCGCGCTGACCACCACCGATGACGCGGCGCGCGAGGCACTGCTGCGCGATGCGGTACGGATGGCCGCAGATGATGTCGCGGTAATCCCGCTCTACAATCTGGTCAATCTGTGGCTCACGCGACGCGGTTTCCGTATCGAGCCACGGATGGATGAACGCACGCTCGCCACCGGCATCCGTCCGGCATGAGCATGCTGGCGCTGAACGGGCGCGTCGCACTCGTCACCGGCGGCAATGCCGGCATCGGGCTCGCCATCGCGACCGCGCTGGGCATGGCCGGCGCACGGCTGGTGTTGGTGGCGCGGCGCCGGCCCGAGCTGGATGCCGCCATCGCATCCCTAGCCGCACAAGGCATCGCCGCGCATGGCATCAGCGCAGACCTCGCCAGGCCCGATGCCGCGCAACAGGTGCAGACAGGCCTGACCGCGCCGCCCGACATCCTGGTCAACGCCGCCGGCGTGAACCTGCGCCAGCCCTTCGGCCAGGTCACGCCAGAAGCCTTCGACCTGCACATGGCGCTGCATCTGCGCGCGCCCTTCCTGCTGACCCAGGCGCTGGCGCCGGGCATGGCCGCGCGCGGCTGGGGACGCATCCTGAACATCGCCTCGCTGCAATCCTTCCGCGCCTTCCCCGACAGCGCGCCCTATGGCGCTGGCAAGGGCGGCATCACGCAGTTGACGCGCGCCACGGCCGAGGAATGGTCGCGCCACGGCGTCACCTGCAACGCCATCGCGCCCGGCTTCTTCCCCACCGACCTGACCGCGCCGGTCTTCGCCGATGCCGCACGCGCGGCCGATCTGGCGGCGCGCACCTGCATCGGCCGCAATGGCCGCCTTGAGGATTTGCACGGGCCGGCATTGTTCCTGTGCTCCGATGCCAGCGCCTATGTGACCGGTCAGGTGCTGGCCGTGGATGGAGGGTTCCTCGCCCGATGAAAGCCCTGGTGCAGACCGCGCCGCATGTCCTGGTGCTGCGCGACGAACCCGACCCCGCGCCGCGTGAAGGCGAGGCGATCATCCGTGTCGAGGCGGTGGGCATCTGCGGCTCGGACATGCATGCCATCCATGGCCATGATGCGCGCCGGCCCACACCGATCATCCTGGGCCACGAGATCGCCGGCCGCGTGCTGGACGGGCCGCTGGCCGGCCGTCGCGTGGCAGTGAACCCGCTCTGGACCCCGCCCGACTGTCGCTTCGCGCAGGAAGGCCGCCCGCATCTCTCGCCGCGCCGCGAGATCCTGTCGATGCCGCCGCGCCCCGGCGGCTTCGCGGAACTGGCCCGCGCACCGATCGAGAACCTGGTCGAAATCCCGGACGACATGCTAGCGGCCAAGGCGGCGCTGGCCGAGCCTGTCGCGGTCGCCTACCACGCGGTGCATCACTGCGCGCGGCTGCTGGGACGGCCGCTGCCCGGCGCGCGCTGCCTGGTGCTGGGCGGTGGCGCCATCGGGCTGGCCGCGGCACTGGTGCTGCGCCAGGCCGGCGCAGGAGAAGTCTGGCTGATCGAGCCCAATGCGGCGCGGCGCGAGACCGCCCGGCGCGCCGGCATCACGCATGCGGAACCGCCGGAGGCGGCACCCGCGGATGCATCATGCGCACTGGTGATCGATGCGGTGGGTGCGGCGGTGACGCGCGCGGCCGCCTGCCGCCTGGCGCAGGCGGGTGGCGTGATCGTGCATGCGGGGCTGCTGCCCGGCGCCGATGGGCTCGATGTGCGGCGGCTGACATTGCAGGAAATCACCTTCACCGGGACCTATTGCTACACGCCCGAGGAGTTCCGCGTGGTGGTGCGGCTGCTGGCCGAAGGCAGGCTCGGCGCACTCGAATGGCTGGAGACGCGCGCGCTGGCCGATGGCGCGGCCGCGGTCGCCGATATCGATGCGGGCCGGGTGGCGGCGGCCAAGATCGTCCTGTTGCCATGACCCAAAAGGAGGCGCCGATGCGCACACCCAATATCCTGGTCGTGATGGCCGACCAGCTGACGGCGGGCGCCCTGCCGCCCTATGGCAACAAGGTCGCGCGCACACCGCACATCAACGCACTCGCCGCGCGCGGTGCGGTGTTCCAGAACCACTACTGCAACTTCCCGATCTGCGCGCCCTCACGCGCATCGATGCTGACCGGCCAGATGGCCACGCGGCTCGGCGCCTTCGACAATGGCGCGGATTTCGCATCCTCCACGCCCACGCTGATGCATCACCTGCGGCTGGCGGGTTACCGCACCATCCTGGCGGGGAAGATGCATTTCGTGGGCCCCGACCAGCTGCACGGTTTCGAGGAGCGCATCACCACCGATATCTACCCGTCCGACTTCACCTGGACGCCGGATTGGCAGGCGCCCGGGCCGCCCGTCTCCGGCGCGCGGATGAGCCTGTTGGGCGTGGTGGAATCAGGCCTCTGCGCGCGCAGCCTGCAACTCGACTATGACGAGGAAGTCGTCCACGCCAGCGAGCGCAAGCTGTTCGACTTGGCGCGCGACCAGGACAAGCGGCCCTTCTTCATGACCGTGTCCTTCACCCATCCGCACAACCCCTTCGTCACCACGCGCGAATACTGGGACCGCTACGACGCGGCCGCGATCGACATGCCGGCCGTAGGCCCCATCCCCTTCGCCGAACAGGATGGCCGCAGCCAGCGGCATTACCTGCTGACGCGCAGCGACGAGCACGACATCACCCCCGAACGCCTGCGCACCGCGCGCCACGCATACTACGCAATGACCAGCTACATCGACGACAAGCTCGGCCGCCTGCTCGCCACGCTGGAAGCCGCGGGCATGGCGGAGAACACCATCGTCATCTTCACCGCCGACCACGGCGAAATGCTCGGTGAGCGCGGCATGTGGTTCAAGATGTGCCTGTTCGAAGGTGCGGTGCGCGTGCCGCTGATCATCGCCGGCCCCGGCTGGCCCGCGGGTGTGGCGCGGGGCGAGAACACCTCGCTGCTCGACCTGGCACCCACCATCCTGGCACAGGCCGGCAGCGTGGGGACCACCACCTTCGAAGGCCATGACCTGGCGCCCTTGGCCAGCGGCGCGGCGCCCGACTGGCCGCTGGATGTCCACTCCGAATACACCGCCGAAGGCTGCGACGAACCCTGGCTCATGCTGCGCCGTGGCGCGCGCAAGATGATCTGGAGCGCCACCCACGGCCCGCAGCTCTTCGACCTGGCGCAGGACCCGCACGAAGCGCATGACCTGGCCCGCCGGCCCGAGCACGCCGCCGAAGTGGCGGAGATGATCGCCGCCATCCACGCCCATTGGGATGTGGCCGCCATCCATGCTGCCGTGCTGGAAAGCCAGAAGCGGCGCCACCTGCTGCGCGCCGCCCTCGCCCAAGGCCAGCGCCCGCCCTGGGACTGGCAGCCGCCCAGCGACGCAGCCCGGCAGTATGTCCGCAGCGGCGACAGCCCGACGCTGACAAAAATCCGCTCGCGCCTGCCCTTCATGCCGCCCGTGCCGCCCGATCACCCCCGAGAGGAAACGCCATGACGCTGCACCGACGCGCCCTGCTGCTGGCGGTCGCCGCCAGTTCCTCCGCCCAGGCGCAAACCCTGCAGAACCGCCCGGTGCGCTTGGTCGTGCCCTTCCCGCCGGGCGGCGCAGTGGATGCGATCGCACGGCTGATCACCCAGCCGCTGGCCGAGGCGCTGGGCCAGTCCGTCGTGGTCGAGACACGGCCCGGCGCGGGTGCCACCATCGGCGCCGCCGCCGTCGCCACCGCGCCACCCGATGGGCACACAATTCTGTTCACCTCCGCCGCATTGGCCTCGGCGCCGGCGGTGATGCCGCAGCTCAGCTATGACGCGATGCGTGACCTGGCACCGCTCAGCCTGCTGGGCGATGTGCCGCTGGTGCTGACCGCCTCGCCGCAGGGCGCCATCTCGGACATGGCGGGCCTGCTGGCCGCGGCGCGGGCGCGCCCCGGGGTGCTGACTTACGCCACGCCCGGCAATGGCACGCCCATTCATCTGGCGATGGAATTGCTCCAGCGCGAGGCACGCATCAGCCTGGTGCATGTGCCCTATCGCGGCTCACCGGTGGCGGATCTGGTCGCCGGGCGCGTGGACCTGCACCTGGACAGTTCCAACGCCGCCATCGCGCGCGGCCGCCAGGGGCAGGTGAAGATGCTGGGCGTCTCCTCGCCACGACGCCTGAGCGCAGTGCCCGACCTGCCGGCCATCGCCGAGACGGTGCCCGGCTATGACGCGACAACCTGGTTCGCCTTCTTCGCCCCCGCCCGCGTGCCCGAACCGCTGCTGGCGGCACTCAGCCGCGCGCTGATCGACGTCACCTCCCGCCCTGCACTGCGCACCGCGCTGGCGGAACAGGGCGTCGAGGTGCAGGCCACCGGCCCGGAAGCCCTGGCGCGGCTGCTGCGCGCCGACACCGAACGCTGGGGCGCGATCGCGCGCGCGGTCAATGCGCGGCTGGATTGAGCCGCCCAGTATCGCGGCACGCGAACCGACATCGGGCCGTTTTCACCCCAGATCAATGATTGACGCGCCCAGCGAACGGGACAAGATGACGTCCACGTAACCTGGAGGCTTTCATGCAGCGCCGAGCCCTTCTCGCCAGCCCCTTCCTGGCCATCCCCGCCAGCGGCTTCGCACAAGCCAACCGCCCGCTGACGGTCGGCATGGCCGGCGTGCCCACGGCGATGGACCCGCAATTCCACAGCACCAACAACAACAACGCGCTGCTGCTGCAGATCTTCGACCCGCTGACGGTCTTGAACAATGACGGCTCCATCGGCCCGCGCCTGGCCGAATCCTGGCGCGTGATCGACGACGTGACCTGGGAATTCAAGCTGCGCGCCAATGTGCGCTTCCATGACGGCACGCCCTTCGAGCCCGAGGACATCGCCTTCACCTTCGACCGCGTGCCGACGGTGCCGAATTCGCCCGGCCCCTTCACGCCGATGGTGCGCAGCGTGCGCCGCGTGGAAATCATCGACCCCACCACGGTCCGCTTCCACCACAATGCGCCGACGCCCTTCTTCGACCGCGACATCGTGACGATCATGATGCTCTCGCGCCGCCTGCACGCGAATGTGACGACGGCCGATTTCAACGCCGGCCGCGGCATGATCGGCACCGGCGCCTATCGCTTCGTCAGCTACACCAATGGCGAGCGCTTCGAGGTCGAGCGCAACCCGAATTTCTGGGGCCCGGCCGCGCCCTGGGAACGCGCGGTGTTCCGCTTCATCACCAACCCTGGCGCGCGCGGTGCCGCGCTGCTGGCGGGCGATGTGGATGTGATCGATGCGGTCGCCTTCCAGGACCTGCCGCGCCTGCAGGCCGACCCGCGCATCCAGGTGTTCGGGGTGGATTCGGTGGCGACCAGCTACATCATGCCCGACACGGTGCGCGAACCCGCGCCCCATATGTTCGACCGCGCGGGCCAGCCGCTGGCGCGCAACCCGCTGCGCGATGTGCGCGTGCGCCAGGCGCTGTCGCGCGCGATTCCGCGCCAGGCGATCGTGGATCGGCTGTTCCAGGGCCAAGGTCGCCCCGCCGAGCAATTCGCGGCACCGTCGTTGCCGGACCGTGTGCCCGACCTGCCGCAAATCCCCTACGACCTCGAAGGTGCACGCCGCCTGCTGCGCGAGGCCGGTTGGGGCGAGGGGTTCCGCCTGACCATCCACGGCCCCAATGGCTGGATTCCGGGCGATGCCGAATTGCTGCAAGCCGTGGCCCAGGGCTGGACGCGCGTGGGCGTGGAAACCCGCGTGGAAGTGCTGCCGCCAGCCAATTTCTTCGGCCGCGCCACGGCGCGCGAATTCTCGATGTTCTTCACCACCTTCACCACCAGCACCGCCGCCAACATGCTGCGCCAGGTGGTGATGACGCGCGATGCGGCCACAGGTGTCGGCCCGTTCAACCGCCAGCATTACTCGAACCCGGCGGTGGACGAACCGCTGCGCCAGGCGCTGACCACCATGGACGAGACGCGCCGCAACACCCTGACCCGCCAGGCGATGCGCGCGGCCACCGAGGATCTCGGCGTGATCCCGGTGCATTTCCTGCGCAACAACTGGGCCGGACTGCGCAACCGCGTGCGCGTCGATCCCTCGCCGCTGTTCTACACGAATGCGCTGTTGACGACGCCGGCGCCTGCGGGCGGCTGAGCTGCGGCGTGATCCGGAAAGACGGATCACGCCGCAGCCCTTGTTGAGAGGATGCTTCACCGCGCAGGCGTTCCGCCTTCGCGGATCATCCTCTACGGCGGCGGCATCGGCGTGGTCAGCAACGCCGGTGCCGCGAGCGCTGCCAGCGCCATGCCCTGTTCGGCATGCGCGGGCGTGAAATGCCCGGCCACATGCAACAGATTGACGGTACCCAGCGTGCGGCCATCCCAGCGCACCGGCAGGTTCAGCACGCTCTCGCAGCCCAGGCCGATGATCGTCTCATGGTCGAAGAAGGTGGCGCGGATGGCCGCCGCGTCCGCGCCAACAAAGGGGCGGCCTTCGCGCAGCACCTGCGTGGTCCAGGGGCGGTCGGTGACAGGCTTGCGACCGCCGACGGGGTATTCGCGCGGGTGGCTGGTGTGGATGCGCGCATTGAAACCGCCGGCGGCGTCATGCAGCAGGATGGTGAAGAGCTTATGCCCGATCGCCGACTGCATCGCCGCCGCCAGCGCGGCGAAGAGCGGCGCCGGTTGGCCAGGCAGCGCCATGGACTGCCAGGGTGTCATTCGGCGGCGGCGCGCAGCGGCGCGGGGTTCAGTTCGTAGCGCGTGAAGTCGCGGTTCAGCGCCGGCAGCGGCGCGATTTCCATGACGCCGGCGCCCGGGCGCATCAGGATCATCGCGACAGTGGCCGAAAGATTGCCACCGAGGTTCATCCGCGGCGGGCGGCACACGGACCAGGGCGATTGCCAGTCATCGAAGAAGGCGGCGCGCAGGTCGTCGAGCGTGATGCCGGGGTGGCGCGCCATCAGCGCTGCGCGCACGCGGCGGTCGCGGTACAGGCTGTCGGGCACATTGGCCAGGCCGGTATCCTTCAGCTTGGACAGCGCGGTCTGCGATTGCCAGTGGTTGGCGTGGACCAGCAGGCCGGCCTCGGGGTGGATGCAGAAGCTTTCATCGGGCGCGCATTCGATGTCCACGCCGAAGCCGCTTTCGCGCATCCGGTTCACGCCTTCGGTGCCCGGCTGCGCCTCCGCCCTCAGCCGAGGGGATGCGTGGCTCAGCATCAGGTTGTTGGAGGCCGATTTCGGCGTCGCGTAGAGCGTCTGGAAGGCGAGCGCCACTTGCGACTGTTCCAGCGCCTTTCGCCGCAGCAGCGACAGCGGAATGCCCTGCTGGCGATAATCGCGGTCGCTTTCCAGGTAGTTGGCGGTGATCGCGATGCCCGCGCCGTTCAGCCCGCAGCGAGACAGGCCGCCGGCCTCGACGAAGGTCAGGATATCGGGGCCGTCGTCACGGCGGATGCGCAGCACGACGCCGGTCTCGGCACATTCGCTTTTCCAGTCCCAGTTCTGGCCGTGCAGAAGCGTGCCGTCAGCGCTGGCTTCGGGAAGGATGATGGCGCCGGTGCAGCCATCCTTGTCGGCGGGCGCGGGGCTGCGCTTGGCCAGTTGCAGCACCTCAGTGCGGCAGTTGATCAGGACGATATCGGCCAGTTCCACCTGCGCGCCGTCGGCGATGCCGCGCATTTCCTGAACATAGGCGGGATCGAAGCGCTCGATCACCGGCAGGAATGCCGTGGCCATGGCGCGGACGCGCTCGGCCGACAGCCCGCCGGCGGAAAGCTGCGCGCCATAATGCGCGAGGCTTTTGCGCACGCGGCCCGCGGCGGCAGCGCCATAGGCCAGTCCACGGGCTTCAGGCGGGCCCGAGAGGTCGATCAACGGGAAGGGTGTCGTCATCGGCGGGATTTGAGCGCTGCGGGGTGAGGCCGGCAAGGTCGGCAGGGCATTTCGCACATTATCACGAATGCGTGATGGTTGCCGATATGAAATGACTGCGATGGCGCGCCGCGCGCATGGTAACTCAACAAAGAGTGATCAAGGCGAGCCGGCCATGAAACAGGGTATCCGCAGCGTAACGCGCCAGTCTTCCCCGGAGGCCATCCAGGCCTGCATCGCGAGCCTGGCTGCTGAGGCATTCGACCTCGGCCATGTCCAGGCGGCCCGTATCCTGGCGCAGGCGGCTGCCTTGCTCACGCATCGGGAACTCTGGGCCGACCGGCCGGATTGACCGGCAGGTTTTGCGGCGAGCTACCGTCCGCCGAAGGTGAAGCTGCCTGGCATGGCCGGAGTTTCGACTGCGGGCGAGGCCGGTTGCGGCTGGCCTTCCTTGATTTTCGCGTCGATCTGCCGGACCAGCGCCAGCAGGCTGTTGGTCAATGTTGGCAGTTGTACCAACGGAACCATCAGCAGCCCTGAGGCATGCGGCTTCCCGTCTTCGCCCATGCGGGCCAGCGTGATGCGCGCCACTCCATAATGGACCGAGGCATCCAGTACCCCATCGGCGAATTGTACCGGCTTGTCCGACATGATGGCCCCGCTTTCCGATGCGCTTTATGCGTAGGCGATGTCCTTGCCAAGTGCGCGGTGCCGGCAATGCGACGGCGCAGGAATACTGGCAGGACAGGTGCGGCAGCGCGTGGCGCGATGGCGGCTCAACGCATCGCGGCTATTGCTCATGGAAGGCACGATGCAGGCTGTCGCGGACCGGCTGTGTCATGTACCGCCAGAAACTCCGCTGGCCGATCATCACATGCGCCTCCACCGGCATGCCGGGCACCAGGA
>JAIXVH010000337.1 GCA_027483125.1 Acetobacteraceae bacterium
CCGTCTTCGCGGAAGAAATGCACCATTTCCGGGGTGGCGATGCGTTGCAGGGCGGGCACGTCCTGCGCCGACCAGGCGCGGTTCACCTCAACCAGTGCGGTGCCGAAGGCCTGCTGGTCGGCGGGCGTGATGCCGATTTCGTCGACCGGGCGGCCCGCACCACCACCGATGGCGCGCATCGCCGGCGGGGTGTCCTGCATCATCTCGCGCGGCATCCCGGCGGGCTGCGCCTGCGGCTGGGCGCGGCGACGGACCAGCATCACCACCAGCGCCACCAGGCCGCCGATCAGCGCGACTTGCAGCAGCAGGCCCAGAATGGCCGCGAAGGAGCCCAGATTGCCGAAGGCGCCAGCGCCCAACAGCAGGCCGAAGATGCCCGCGCCGAGCAGGCCGGCCATCATCGCGCCGCCGAAGCCACGGCTGGCGGGCGCTGCCGCACCGGGGCGCGCGGCCGCGCCGGGCGCTGCCTGTTGCGGGCCGGGGGCCGGCTGCTGCGTGCGCTGCATGGGCTGCGCGGGCTGCGGCGCGGTGTTGGTGGCCGGCGGCGCCGAGTAGGTGCGGCTGCCACGGCTGCCGGAGGAGGAATTGCCGCCGGGACGCGCATCGGCGATGGCGGGTGCCAGCACCAGCAGGCCGATGGCCGCGATGGCAAGCATGGAGGCAGTGCGACGCATGATCAGGCGAACTCCGTTCAAAACTGTCTTGTTTGCAATATGGTGGCCACCATGCCCGGTTGCGAGGCCCGACCGCAAGCCCGAAACTATCCGCCGGAGGCTCCCCGCATGATTCTGAAGCAGGCTCGCGATTTCCACGCATTCCGGATTGCGCCGAACGACAGCAATTATTTCGCCTGCCTGTTCGACCCGCTCACCGACGGCGCGCAATTCACCATGGTGGTCGAGATCTTCGCCCCTGGCGGCGCCACGCCGCCCAACACACATCAACGCGCGCAGGAGGTGTTTTTTGTCCTGGCCGGCCACGGCATTGCCAAGGCGCATGGCAAGTCGGTGCCGATCGGGCCGGGCGATGCGCTGATGCTGCGCCCGGGTACCGAGCATGTGGTGGAGAACCCCGGCCCCGGAAAGCTCTATTGCCTGACCACCATGGTGCCCGACGAGGACTTCGCCGCCCTGATCCGCAACGGCACGCCCGTCTCGCTCGATGCGGAGGACCTGGCGGTGCTGTGCCGCGCATAGCTGAAGAGATGTTCAGCTGTGCAAAGATAGATAATTGATTTTACTGGAGAAATATCTTGCGCCCAGGATGGCGAGGCGGCATCTGACCGGCATGCCCCTGGTCCTGATGCTGCTGGCCCTGCTGTTCGCGCCCCCCGCCCTGGCCGATGAGGCCCTGCTGCGGGACCTGCGTGCCGGCGGCCACATCATCTTCCTGCGCCATGCCGAGACCGGCCCCGCCTGGCCTGACCAGCGCCAGGCGCGGCTGGGCGAATGCGACACCCAGCGGGACCTGAACGCCACCGGCCGCGCCGATGCGCAGGCCATCGGCCAGGCCATCGCCGCACTGGGCATTCCGGTGGATGCGGTGCTCGCCAGCCCCTATTGCCGCACCATGGAAACCGCGGTGCTGGCCTTCGGCCGCGCCCAGCCCGAATGGGCGCTGAACCTGCCCACCGACACGCTCTCACCCATGGCGCATGCGGTGATGGGCTTCGAACTGCTGCAATTGCTGGCGCGCCGGCCGCTGGGCGCGGGCAATCTGGTGCTGGTGGGCCATTCCTATCATGTGGCGGTGGCCTTCGGGCCGCTGCCCGAACCGCAGGGCGCGGCCATCATCATCGGGCCGGGCGGGGCGCGCGCCATGATCGGCCCGCATGACTGGCCGCGACTGGCCATCACCAAGGCCAAGCGCGGCTGATGCCCGCCACCGCCCCCTATGCCGCCACCCTGCTGCGCGTGGTGATGGGCGTGCTGTTCCTCGCGCATAGCCTCTGGTGGAAGGTGCTGGGCTTCGGCATGGCCGGCGTACAGGCCTGGTTTGAATCGCAAGGTTATCCGGGCTGGTTCGCCTGGACGGTGACCGCGCTGGAGGCCGCGGGCGGCATCGCGCTGATCCTGGGCTGGCAAACTCGGGTGGTGGCGCTGGTGCTGGCGGGGCTGATGGCGGGCATCGTCTGGCAGCAATTCCCCAATGGCTGGATGTACACCTCGCGCAATGGCGGCTGGGAATATCCGGCCTTCTGGATGACGGCGCTGCTGGTGCAGGCGGGGCTGGGGCCGGGGGTCTGGGCCTGGCGGCGGCATCCTGCAGCGTGATCCCGTAACGCGGGATCACGCTGCAGTCGTTTTGCGCCGAGGTTCAGGCGGCCGCGGTACCACCGAGCTTCGCCGAACGCCGGCGGCGGAACGCCGCGAGGCCGAGCAGGCCGGCGCCAAACAAGGCGATGCTCGCAGGTTCCGGCACAGTGACCGTCAGGACCGACGGCGCACCATTCTGACGCCCGTAATAGAGGGTCGTCGCCCCGGTCGCGCCCAGCACCACCGACTCGGTGATCTCGCTGGTCGGCCCGGCTGTTGTCGTGCCGATGCGCGTGGCGCCCTGGAAGACGCTGACGCCATCATCATGCGTGATGGTCAGCCTGGTACCCGCCGCGAGCACGCCCAGGGCAACCGTGTAGAGCGACCCGTATTGATAGCCCGAGGCACTGCCGCTGGAAGCGAGGAAGCTCGCGAGGGTGTTGAAGTTCGCACCCGCGGGCGAGCCCAGTGTGCCGGAACCGACATAGCCGCTGATGCCGGCGGCATTGGCACCAAAGAAGGTCGAGTTCAGGTCACCCGTGTTGTTGCCGTTCTGCGGCGGGCCGATATTGAAGCTCAGCGGGCCGCTGTAGTTGAAGGTGGCGGTGATGGCGCCGGCGCTGTTGAAGCCCGGGGCGGTGTTCGTCGCGTCGAACTGCACGCCGGCCTGGTTGGCGGTGCGGACGGTGAAGGAATAGACCGGGCCGGCAACCGCGGCCTGTGGGAGGGCGGCCATCGTCGCGCAGGCCGCAATGCCAGCCAAAAGCAGCTTTCGAAGAGTGATTGTCATCATGGTCGACTCCGGACAGCGGTTGGGAAATTCCACCGCCTGGGGGTATCAGCAATTCGCGTGCCAGATATTTTCGTGTTTTAATTCAAGACATTATTCGCCTTCCCGCGATACGGCCAGCCAAGCTGTAAGACTCCGTGACACAGCCGCAGTGACGATCCCGCGAGATCGCAGGCGGCCGTGACAGCCCCTGCCGATTCGCCCCGGCACTGCTACACAAGGCCCTATGTCCCGCACCGCCACCGCATCGCCCCGAAGGCCCTCGCTGGCCTGGGTGCTGCTGCGCTGGCTGATCATCCTCGGCATCTGGGGCGCCATTGCGCTGGGTGCGGTGCTGCTGTGGTTCACCCACGACATGCCGCGCCCCGATGTCGCGACCCAGCACACCCGCCGCCCCGCCGCCGCCGTGCTGGCCGCCGATGGCTCGCTGCTGATGACCCAGGGCGATCTCTTCGGCGAGGTGCTGACGCTGCGCGACATGCCGCGCGCCATCCCCGATGCGCTGATCGCCATCGAGGACCGGCGTTTCCGCGCCCATTGGGGCATCGACCCGGTGGGTGTGGCGCGCGCGCTCTGGGCCAATTGGTCCGAGGGCGATGTGGTGCAGGGCGGTTCCACGCTGACGCAGCAGCTGGCCAAGAACCTGTTCCTCAGCGCCGATCGCAGCCTGCGCCGCAAGGTGCAGGAGGCACTGCTGGCATTGTGGCTGGAACGCCGCTTCAGCAAGGACCAGCTGCTCGAGATCTATCTCAACCGCGTCTATCTGGGCGGCGGCGCCTATGGCGTGGATGCGGCGGCGCGGCTGTTCTTCGGCGTCTCGGCGCGGCGGGTGAATCTCTGGCAGGCGGCGGTTCTGGCCGGCCTGCCGCAGGCGCCCAGCCGGACCAATCCGCGCAGCAACCCCGACGCCGCCCTGGCCCGGGGCCGGGAGGTGCTGCGCACCATGGTCGAGACCGGCGCCATCACGCAGGCGCAGCACGACCAGGCGGTGGCGCAGATGGAATTGCCGCCGCGCCCGGGCACCGGCGGCGGCTGGTTCACCGACTGGGTGGTGGACCAGGTGGAGGAAGCGCACCCGCAGCTGCGCGACATCACCATTCGCGCCACGCTGGACCCACGCTGGCAGAACGCCGCCGAGACGCGGCTGCGCGCCCTGCTGGCGGCCGAGGGCGCACAGGCCGAGGTCAGCCAGGGTGCGATCATCGTGCTGGACGCAGCCTCCGGCGCGGTGCGCGCCATGGTGGGCGGGCGGGATTATCGCTCGAGCCCCTTCAACCGCGCCGTGGCCGCCCGCCGCCAGCCGGGCAGCGCCTTCAAGGCGGTCGTCTATGCGGCGGCGATCGAGGCCGGCGCGGCCAGCCCCGGCAGCATGGTCGCCGATGGCCCGCTGACCCGGCGCGGCTGGTCGCCGGGCAATGGCCAATGGCGCACGCGCGGCGAAATCACGTTGGAGGAGGCCTTCGCGCAATCGGTGAACACCGCTGCCGTGCGCGTGCTGGACATGGGCGGCGGGCCTGCGGCCACGCGCGCCATGGCGCAGCGGTTGGGCATCCGCAGCCCGGTGCCGAACAATGCCTCGGTGGCGCTGGGCACGGCGGAGGTGACGCTGCTGGAACTGACCGCCGCCTATGCCGCGCTGGTCAATGGCGGGCGGCGCGTCACGCCGCATGGCATCCGCGAGCTGGTCAGCGAAGGCCGCGCCCAGCCGATGCGCGCGCCGCCGCCCGAGGTCGCGATCAGCGCCGAGACCGCGGCCGCGATGCGCCGCATGATGGTGGCGGTGGTGACCAGCGGCACCGGCCGCCAGGCCGCGCTGCGCGGTACCGTGACCGGCGGCAAGACCGGCACCACCCAGGACTACAAGGATGCCTGGTTCATCGGCTTCTTCGAGGGCGTGGTGATCGGCGTCTGGCTGGGCAATGACCGTGGCGAGCCGATGGAACAGGTGCGCGGCGGCACCATGCCCGCGCGGCTCTTCCGGGAGGTGATTGATGCCGCGCGTTAACCAGCCATTTACCCGCCCATGGCAGGTTATGGGGCATGCAACAGATCCCGCATGGCATCACGCTCTCCCCCGGCCGCATGCCCCCCTTGCCGCCGGAACCCGAGGCCCTGGTCCGCGCCGTGACCGGCGCGGTGCTGGCGGTGAACGCCAATCTGCAGCTGATGAACGCGGCCATCGCCGCGGGCGATGCGCAGGACCTCTCGCGCGCCATGGCCGCGCTGAACGCCGCCGTGGCCAACCAGACCCATGCCGCGCGCAGCATGCTGAAGCACGTCGCCCTGGCCGATTGACGGCGCCCGCGGCGCCCGTCCACACTTCGCGCCAAGGGGTCCGCGATCACCCCGTGAGGCGCCAGCCGAAGCATCGCTTCCACCCAGAGAGGAGGAGGCGACATGCCCGCTTTCAATGACATCACCCCTGCACAACTCATGCGCCTGGTCGGTACGCCCGAGGCGCCTGTCATCATCGATGTCCGAACGCCCGAGGATTACGCGGCCGACCCGCGCCGCATCCCCGGCGCCATCCGCGCCGCGCACGATGATGTGGCCGAATGGGCCGCGCGGCATGCCGGGCGCAGCCTGGTTGTCGCCTGCCAGAAGGGTCTGAAGCTCTCGCAGGGCGTGGCCGCCTGGCTGCGCGTGGCCGGCGCCAGCGCCGAGACGCTGGAAGGCGGGCATCTGGGCTGGGCCGCCGCCGGCCTGCCTTTGGTGCCCGATGCCACGCTGCCCGCGCGCGATGCCACCGGGCGCACGCTCTGGGTCACGCGCGCGCGGCCCAAGGTGGACCGCATCGCCTGCCCCTGGCTGATCCGCCGCTTCGTGGACCCCGAGGCGGTGTTCCTCTTCGTCGCCGCGGCCGAGGTGCAGGCGGTGGCCGAACGCTTCGGCGCCACGCCCTTCGACATCGAAGGCGTGCGCTGGTCGCATGAAGGGCCGCTCTGCACCTTCGATGTGATGCTGCGCGAATTCGCGCTGGAAACGCCCGCCCTGCAACGCCTGGCGCTGATCGTGCGCGGCGCCGACACCGCGCGGCTGGATCTGGCGCCCGAGGCCGCTGGCCTGCTCGCCGCATCGCTCGGCCTGTCGCGGATGTATCGCGATGATCTCTCGCAGCTGGAGGCCGGCATGGCGCTGTATGACGCCTTCTACCGCTGGGCGCGCGACGCGGCGGATGAAACCCACAACTGGCCCGCAGGCAAACCCGCATGACGTTCCCGACCTTCGCCGAAGCCACCCGCGTCTGGTTCCGTATCGGCTGTCTCTCCTTCGGCGGCCCGGCCGGGCAGATCGCGCTGATGCACCGCGAGGTGGTGGATGAACGCAACTGGGTCTCCGACAAGCGGTTCCTGCACGCGCTGAATTTCTGCACCCTGCTGCCCGGGCCGGAGGCGATGCAGCTGGCCACCTATCTCGGCTGGCTGATGCATGGGGTGAAGGGCGGGATCGTCGCCGGCGCGCTCTTCGTGCTGCCGGGGGCGGCGGTGATGCTGGCCCTGTCCATGCTCTACGCCCTGCTGGGCCAGGTGCCGCTGGTCGCCGCTCTCTTCCTGGGGCTGAAATGCGCCGTGCTGGTGCTGGTGATCGAGGCACTGCTGCGGGTGGCCAAGCGCGCCCTGAAGGGGCGCATCGCCTGGGCCGCGGCGGCGGCCGCCTTCGCGGCACTCTGGGTCTTCGCGGTGCCCTTCCCGATCGTGGTGCTGGCCGCGCTCGCGCTGGGCCTGGCACTGCCCCAGGCCTTCGCGGCCGGCGGCCATGGCGCGGCGAAGGACGGCCCTGAAAGCCTGCTGGATGCCAAGCTCGCGGCCGAACCGGGCCATATCGCGGCGCTCGCGCCGCTGGCCCGCCGCGCGGGGCTGGTGTGCCTGGCACTCTGGGTCTGGCCGGTGGCGCTGCTGATGGCCGAAGGCGGGCTTTACGCCGATGTCGCCTGGTTCTTCTCGAAGATGGCGGTGGTCACCTTCGGCGGCGCCTATGCGGTGCTGGCATACGTGGCGCAGGAGGCGGTGGAGGGTTACCGCTGGCTCTCGGCCACCGAGATGCTGGCGGGCCTGGGCCTGGCGGAAACCACGCCCGGGCCGCTGATCCTGGTGCTGCAATTCGTGGGCTTCCTGGCCGGCTTCCGGGAGGGCGGGGTGCTGGGCGGCATCGCTGCCAGCATGCTCACGCTCTGGGTCACTTTCCTGCCCTGCTTTGCCTGGATCTTCCTGGGCGCGCCCTATGTCGAGCGCCTGCATGACGCACCGCGGCTGAAGGGCGCGCTGGCGGCGGTGACGGCGGCGGTGGTGGGCGTGATCGCCAATCTGGCGCTGTGGTTCGGCCTGCGCGTGGTGTTTGCCCGCGTCGAGGACGGGCCGCTGGGCATGGACCTGCCGGTGCTGGCCAGCATTCAGCCGGTCGCGGCGCTGCTGGTGGCGCTGGCTGCGCTGTGCCTGTTCTGGCGCAAGCTGGGCGTGCTGCCCACGCTGGGCATCACGGCCATGGCCGGGCTGATGCTGCGCGCCATCGGCGCATAGTGACTTCGCGATAGGTCGAGCCGCCGAACCGGCCGCTCAGCCGGTTCGGATCGTCAACCTAGACCATGTTGCGTTCGCTTGTGCTCACGCCCATGGCCTAGGCTTTGCTGAGAGTGCGATTCAGCGTTTTCGGCGATTCCGCCTCAACGCATCGAGCTCTAGCCGTCAGAACAGCCGCAGGCCGCCGAGGAAGCTGCCGGTCGCGGGGCGCTGGATGATGGGCGTCTCGCCATCGGTCACGTCGCGGCCCAGGGCTGCGTTCTCGCGCAGGCGCTGCGCCTCGCGCGCGGGGTCCACCGCGGTGCCGGGGGCGGTTGGTTCGCGCCAGAACATCAGGCGGTCGGTCAGGTTGCGGTCGGCCGCGTTGATGCGCAGGCTGTCCTGGTCAATGCGGTCGCGGATATCGGCAGGCGCGCCGCGGCCGGAGGCGGCGATCAGCGCCGATTCACCCGCGGTGCGCGGACCGGCGGCACGCGAGCCGAGCGCGGTGTTGGGCGTCAGCACGGCTTCGGCCTGTTGCCGTGCCGAGACTTCCTGCGGGCGCGGCGCGCCAGGGCGCGGGGCCGGCAGATCGGCCATCGAGGGCGGCATGGACAGCGGCGCGCGGGTCTGCACCTGGAATTCATCCGGCGCATCGCGCGTGAAACCGAAGCTGCGCGAGAGGTTGGACTGGTTGCCGCAGCCGACCAGCGGCAGCGCGACCAGGGCAAGCAGGATGGCGGGGCGGAGGGTCATGGGCTGTGCGTAGTCCGCTTCTGGGGCTGAAACAAGGCATCATACACAAGGGCGAGCACGCCCAGCACGATCGCGGCATCGGCCACATTGAACACGTACCAGTGCCAGCCCCAGGCATGGACATCGACGAAATCCACCACCGCGCCGAAGCGCAGCCGGTCGATCACATTGCCGATCGCGCCGCCGATGACGGCGCCCAGCGCATAGGCCACCAGGCGGTTCTCGGCCTTGTGGAGCCAGCGCAGCAGGAAGCCCGCGATGGCCAGCGCGACGGCGGCCAGCAGCACATGGTTCCAGGCGCCATCGCCCGAGAGCAGGCCAAAGGTGACGCCGCGGTTCCAGACCATGGTCAGGTCCAGCCCCACCGGCCCCAGTTCCAACAGCGGGATGTTGCGCGCGGTCGGCAGGTCCACCACGAAGAGGATCCACCATTTGCTGATCTGGTCTGCCACCAGCAGCACGGTCGCGAAGATCAGGCCCTGGCGGAACATCAGGCGTTGACCACGGCGTCACAGCGGCGGCAGAGGCCGGTCTCGGCGCTGACTTCGGGCAGCACCTTCCAGCAGCGTTCGCATTTGCTGCCTTCGGCCAACAGGACCTCCTCGCGGCGCGGCAACGGCCGGTCATCGTGCCGGATTTCGACACCGGACACGATGAATACCTCAGCCCATTCTTCCGCGCTGAGGCCCCGCTGGTCAGGGCTGGTGTCCCAAAGAGTCACCCGCGTTTGCAGCGAAGAGCCGACCTGGCCGGCGCGACGCATCTCCTCGATCTGCGTTGTCACCTTGCCGCGGCGTTCCCGGACATCGGTCCACTTCGCCCAGAGAGTCTCATCCCGCCACTCCGCCGGAATGCTCGGGAACAGCTCCAGATGCACGCTGCTGTCATCGCCCGGGAAGCGCGCGAGCCAAGCCTCTTCGGCGGTGAAGCACAGCACCGGGGCGAACCAGGTCGTCAGGCAGCGATGCAGCTGGTCCAGCACGGTGAGCGCGGCGCGGCGGCGGGGTGCGTCCTTCCCATCGCAATACAGCGCGTCCTTCCGCACGTCGAAATAGAAGGCCGAAAGGTCGTTGTTGCAGAACCCATGCAGTTCCGGGATCACGCCGTTCCAGTCATGGCTGGCCACCGCCGCGCGCACGCGCTGATCCAGCTCCGACAGCCGGTGCAGCACCCAGCGTTCCAGTTCCGGCAATTCCGCGTAGGGCAGCGTTTCGGCCTGCGAAAAACCATCCAGCCCGCCCAGGATCCAGCGCAGCGTGTTGCGGATGCGGCGATACAGCTCGGCCTGCTGCTTCAGGATGGCCGGCCCGATGCGCAGGTCCTGCGCGGTGTCGGAATTCATCACCCACAGGCGCAGGATATCGGCGCCGTACTCCTTCAGCACCACCTGCGGCTCGGTCGTGTTGCCGAGCGACTTGGACATCTTGCGGCCCTGTTCGTCCAGCACGAAGCCATGCGTCAGGATCGCCTTGAAGGGTGCGACACCGCGCGTGCCCACCGCCTCCAGCAGCGAGGAATGGAACCAGCCGCGATGCTGATCCGAGCCTTCCAGATAGAGATCCGCGGGGAAGGGCAGGTTGCGCTGCGGCAGCACGAAGGCATGGGTGGAGCCTGATTCGAACCAGACATCGACGATGTCCATGACCTGTTCGTATTCGGCGGGGTCGCGGTCCGGCCCCAGGAAGCGAGCGGCCGCACCCGGCTTGTACCAGGCATCCGCGCCCTCGACGGAAAACGCATCCACGATGCGGTCCAGCACCACCTGGTC
>JAIXVH010000466.1 GCA_027483125.1 Acetobacteraceae bacterium
CTGCACGCGACCGACATCCCGACGCTGGATTCCGCCTGCCATGTGGTGGCCGACCTGTTCCGCCGCCTGGGCGTGAACCTGGACCATGTCAGCACCGATTGGGGCACGGTGGTGCAGCGCCGCGCGCGGCGCGACCCGGCCGAAGCGGGCGGCTGGAGCGCCTTCGTCACCAACATCTCCGGCGCCGATGGGCTGATGCCCGCCACGCATTCCCTGCTGCGCGCCAATGGCACCGGCGCCTGGTTCGGCTGGCCCGAAAGCCCGCGCATCGAACAGGGCATCCAGTCCTGGTTCGACGCGCCGGATGCCACGGCGCGCTCGGCGCTGGGGCGCGAGATCCAGGCCGCCGCCTTCCAGGACCTGCCGTATTTCCCGATGGGCACCTTCCGCCAGCCTTACGCCTTCCGGCGGGACATCACGGGGCTGGTGCGCTCGGGCGTGCCGGTGTTGTGGGGCGCGCGGCGGGGGTGACATTGCGAAACTGACCAGCAACATGGCCTGTGCTATGGCTTGGAGATGACGCCCCGCGCGCACATCGCCGCCATCCGCTTCGGCCTGGGCACCGCGCCCGAGGCCCCGCCACCCGACACGCCCGAGGCCTGGCTCACCGGCCAGCTTCGCCCCCTGCCCGCAGCACCCGGCCCTTCGCTGGATGAATGCCTCGCCGTCCTGCGCGCCCGGCGCGACCCCGCCAGCACCGAAAACCGCCCCGCCGATATCGCCCGCGCCGAAGCCCAGGCCTGGGCGCGCCGCATGCTGACCACCCAGGCCCCGCTGGCCGAACGGCTGGCGGAATTCTGGGGCAACCACTTCACCATCAGCCGCCGGCGCGGCAACATCATCGCACTCCTCGGGGTCTATCAGCGCGAGGCGATCCGCCCGCACATCATGGGCCGCTTCGAGGAAATACTGCTCGCCGTCACGCGCCATCCCGGCATGCTGATGTACCTGGACAACGCCAATTCCATCGGCCCCAACAGCATGGCCGGACTGCGCCAGGGGCGCGGCCTGAATGAGAACCTGGCGCGCGAAATCCTGGAACTGCACACGCTCGGCGTGAATGGCGGCTACACCCAGGATGACGTCGGCGCGCTGGCCCGCATCCTGACCGGGTGGTCGGTCGGGCGCGGCGCGGAATTCAACGAACCGGCTGGCTTCATGTTCCGCCCGCGCACGCATGAACCGGGCGCGAAAACCCTGCTCGGCCGCAGCTTCCCGGAGGGTGAGGAAGGCGGCGTGCAGGCGCTGCGTTTCCTGGCCCAGCACCCCGCCACGCAGCGGCATTTGGCCGGCAAGATCGCGCGCCACTTCATCGCCGATGCACCGCCGCCCGCCGCGAAGCAGCGCATCGCGCAGGCGCTGGCGGAGACGCAGGGCGACCTGGCCGCCACCATGCGCCGCGTCATCGCCATGCCCGAGGCCTGGTCCGCGCCGCTGTCCAAGCTGCGCGCGCCGCAGGATTATGTGCTGGCCGTGCTGCGCGCGACCGGCGTGGGTGAGGCTGGCGCACCCGCCCTGCTCGGCGCCAGCGCGCAGCTCGCGCAACCGCTCTGGACCGCGCCCGCCCCCAATGGCTGGCCCGACACGGCGGCCGACTGGGCCACCCCCGAACAGATGATGCGCCGCCTGGACTGGGCCAACACCATCGCCGGCCGCGCCGCCGCCACGCGCGATGCGCGCAGCCTCGCCGAAGCCACCCTCGGCCCGCTGCTGCGCGCGGAGACCGCCACCGCCATCCGCCGCGCCGCCAGCCCGCGTGATGGCCTGGTGCTGCTGCTGGCCAGCCCGGAGTTCCACCGCCGATGATTGCGCGCCGCTCCCTGCTGCTGGGTCTTTCCGCGCTGTCCATGGGCGGCGCGCGTGTAGCCTTCGCACAAGCGCCGGGTGAGGCGCGGCTGGTCGTCGTGCTGCTGCGCGGCGCGCTGGATGGCCTGGCCGCCGTGCAGCCCTATGCCGACCCCGCCTTCGCCGGCTTGCGCGGCCTGCTGGCAGGCGGCGCGCCGGGCACGGAGGGCGGCTTGCTCGACCTCGGCGGCCGTTTCGGCCTGCATCCCGCCATGCCGAAGCTGCACGCCATGTATCGCGGCGGCGATGCGCTGATCGTGCATGCGGTGGCCGGCCATTGGCGCAGCCGCAGCCATTTCGACGCGCAGGATTTTCTGGAATCCGGCGCCGGCCAGCGGCTGAATTCCGGCTGGTTGAACCGCGCGCTCAGCGCCATGCCTGATGCCGGCCCGGCGCGGCGGGGCCTTGCGGTGGGCGTGGATGTGCCGCTGCTGCTGCGCGGGCCTGTGCGCGTGGGCAGCTACGCGCCCCCGGGCAATTCCAGCGTCGAGACCGACACCATGTCGCAGCTGCTGGCGCTGCACCGCGCCGACCCGGCGCTGGGCCCGGCCTTCGCGGAGGGGCTGCGCGCGCGCGGCTTCTCGGCCGCCGTGCTGGCCGGGCAGGCGCCGGGCCCGGGCAATCGCAACGGCTTCGTCGCGCTGTCGGGCGCGGCCGGGCGGCTGCTGGCGGCCGCCGACGGGCCGCGCGTGGCGGCACTCGAAATCGGCGGCTGGGACACCCATGCGGCGCAATTGCCGCGCCTGGCCGCCGTGCTGGCCGAACTGGACACCGGCCTGGACGCCCTGCGCGAAGGCCTGGGCGATGCCTGGCGCCGCACCGCCATTCTGGTCGCCACCGAATTCGGCCGCACGGTGCGGGTGAACGGCACCAACGGCACCGATCACGGCACCGGCGGCGTGGCCTTCCTGCTGGGCGGCGCCATTGCGGGCGGCCGCGTGGCGGGGGATTGGCCCGGCCTGTCGGAGCTGTTCGAGAACCGGGACCTGGTGCCCACCACCGACTTGCGGGCGCTGGCCAAGGCGCTGCTGGGCGGACATTTGCGGCTGCCGGTGACGGCGGTGGCGCAGGCCTTTCCGGGCAGTGAAAGCGTGGGCGCGATGCGCGGGGTGTTGCGCGGTTGAGCCGCATCCCCTTGCGCCCCCGCCGCAACCGGTTCATGCGCAAAACATGTCCCGCCGCCCACCGCCGGAATTCCCGCCCACGCGCCTGGTCACCACCAGCATGGAACTGGCCGAATTGTGCCAGCGCCTGGCGCATGAGCCTTTCATCACCATCGACACCGAATTCATGCGCGAACGGACCTACTGGCCGGAATTATGCGTCGTGCAACTCGGCGGCACGCAGGATGTGGCGGTGGTGGACGCACAGGCCGACGGCCTGGACCTGACGCCGCTGGGGCATCTGCTGGCCAATCCCAAGGTCACCAAGGTGTTTCACGCCGCGCGGCAGGACGTGGAAATCTTCCTGCTGAAATACGGCGCCGTGCCGACACCGATGTTCGACACCCAGATCGCCGCCATGGTCGCGGGCTTTGGCGACCAGGCCAGCTATGACAGCCTGGCGCGCGGCCTGGCGGGTGCCGCGATCGACAAGGCGCATCGCTTTTCCGACTGGTCCGCGCGGCCGTTGTCGGATGCGCAGGTGGCCTATGCGGCCGCCGATGTGACGCATCTGCGCGTCATCTACGAAGCCCTGCTGGACAAGCTGGAAGAAGAAGGCCGGCTGGATTGGGTGGCCGATGAAATGGCCGCGCTCGCCGACCCCGCCGGCTATATCACCGAGCCCGACACCGCCTGGGAACGGCTGCGCCCGCGCACCAACAACCGCCGCTTCCTGGGCGTATTGCGCGCCATCGCCGCCTGGCGCGAGCGTGAGGCGCAGCGCATCAACATCCCGCGTCAACGCCTGGTGAAGGACGAGACGCTGCTGGAAATCGCCGCCACCATGCCGGGCAACCCGGCGGAATTGTCGCGTGCGCGCGGCATCTCGGAAGGCTTCGCGAAGGGCAAGTCCGGCCTGTCGCTGCTGGCAGCGATCGCGGAAGCGAAGAAGCTGCCGGAAGAAGCACTGCCGCTGCCCAAGGAACAGCGCAACGGCCCCTCGCCCAGCCCCGCGCTGGTGGCGCTGCTGAAGGTGCTGCTGGCGGCCAAGGCCGAACAGCATGACGTAGCCCCCCGCCTGCTGGCCAGCAGCGAGGAGCTGGACCGCCTGGCCGCGGACAGCACGCCAGACGTACCGGCGCTGCATGGCTGGCGCCGGCGGGTGTTCGGGGATGACGCGCTGGCCCTGAAGGAAGGGCGGCTCTCCCTGGGCGTGGATGGGCGGCGGGTGAAGCTCATTCGCGACTGATTCATCATTCGGTTACGCCAATGGCGGAGTATCCATCCATGCCGGATGGAACACGCCCTTTGGGCGAACGTGAACGCTTCGTCGCCTTCGCCTTCGCCGCAGCCGATATGCTTCTGGAATGCTCGGAGGATGGGTTGATCCTCTTCGCCACCGGCGCCTTCCGTGCCCGTTTCGGCCGCTCGCCCGAGGAGCTGGCCGGCACCTCTCTGTTCGAACTTCTCGCGCCCGAGGAACGGGAGGGCATGGCCGCCGAGCTGTCCATGATGCCCTTGCGCGGCCGGCTGGAGCCACAAATGGTCCGCCTGGCGGACCAGAACGGCTCCGTGATCGTCGTATCCGGCCTGCATCTTGTCCTGCCCGGCCATGCGCCACGACTCTGCGTCAGCTTCGGGCAGACACCCTCCATGCCTGATCGCCGGCGCCCGGGCGGGCGCGGCGCGGCGGGGCTGTTGCAGCAGGTGGAAAGCCAGCTGCGCAGCGCAGCAGAGGGTGCTCCCGGGCCAGACCGGTTGAGCGTGATCGAATTGCGTGCGGGCCATTCGGCCCTGCAACCGGCCATCGGCCACGTCTTGAACGATACCCTGTCCGGTGCCTGCATCTCGGCCGAAGTGGCGCCCGGCCGCTTCGGCGTGCTGCCGCGCGCCGGCCAAGCCATGCCGGCCATGGATGACATCATGGCATCCCTCCAGCGCGCCATGCCGGGGCAGGATCTGGGGCGGGTGCTGAAGCTCGGCGCCATTCCGCTGGATACCGCGGGGCTCAGCCCTGTGCAGGCGGTGCGCGCGGTGCGGCAATGCCTTTCCACCTTCGCCGCTGGCGGGACCGATGGGCTGCGCGCTGGGGGCTTCGACAAGGGCATTGCCGCCTTCGTCGCTGATGTCGGCGAACGCGCCGAAGCCTTCCGCCGCGCCCTGCGCGAGCATCGCTTCACGCTGCAATTCCAGCCCATCCTGGACCTGCAAAGCCGCGTGCTGCATCACTATGAAGCGCTGCTGCGTCCGGCCAAGGGCATTCTTGGCAATGGCCAGGGGCCCGCCGAATTCGTCAACCTGGCCGAGATGATCGGCCTGACGGAGGAGCTGGACCTGGCGGTGCTGGACCAGGCCGCCGCAAGCTTTCCGCTGCTCAGCGGCTCGCAGCGCTTGGCGATCAACATCTCCGGCCTGTCCATGCAGAGCGCCGAGTTCCGCCGGCAAATCACCACCAGGCTCGACAAGCTGCCGGCCTGTGCCGAACGGCTGATGGTGGAGCTGACCGAAAGTGCCGAGATCGAGCACGAAGAGGCAGCCGTGGCCACCATCATTGCCCTGCGCGACCGCGGGATCCCCACCTGCCTCGATGATTTCGGCGCCGGTGCGGCCGCCTTCCGCTACCTCAAGGCCTTCCCGGTGGATTTCGTGAAGGTCGATGGCAGTTTCGTCGAAGCCGCCATGACCGGAGAGCGCGATCGCAGCTTTGTCGCCTCCATGGTCGATCTGTCGCTGGCGGTGGGTGCGAAGGTCATCGCCGAACGCATCGAGACGGAGGCGCATGCCACCACCATGGCATCGCTGGGCGTGTCCTATGGCCAAGGCTGGCATCTCGGCCGGCCCGGCGCCATCGTGCCGCCGCTGCCGCCCAAGCCGGCCAAGCGCGCACGGGTCTCGAACGAACAATGGGGCTGATCCGCCCCCTGTTTCAGAACGGCTTCACGATCACCATGATGACGATCACGATCATCAGCAGGGTCGGCACCTCATTCACCGCCCGCCAGAACACATTGCTGCCGGGGCGTTGATCGGCCTCGAACTGCTTCCGCGCCTTCGCCAGATACATGTGAAAGCCGGTCATCGCGATCACGCCCAGCAGCTTCACATGCCACCACCCGCTGGACCAGAAACCCAGGCCCGGCGGGGAGAGCACCATGATCAGCCCGAACACCCAGGCCGCGATCATCGACGGGTTCATGATGGCGCGCAGCAGGCGGCGTTCCATCACCACGAAGCGCGCATGCTCCGCGCCGCCGGGTGCGATCTGCATGTGATAGACGTAGAGGCGCGGCAGGTAGAACAGCCCGGCCATCCAGGCCAGCACCGCCATGACATGCAGCGCCTTCACCCAGAGATAGGCGCCCGACAACAGGTCCAGCATCAGTTCGACAATCCCAATTCGCGCAGCAGCGCCTGGTTGATGGCGGCCTCCGCCAGGAAGCGTTCGCGGAAGGCCGCACCGGGCAGGAAGGCGGGCCCGGCGTTCAAACGCGCCGCCGCCGCCTGGAAGCCTTCACTGGCGACCGCGGTGGCGCAGGCCGCCTCGATCCGCGCGGCAATCGCATCCGGCAGGTTGGCCGGGGCCAGCAGCCCGCCATAGGTGCTGCCGGTCATCGCGATGCCCAGCTCGGTGGTGGTGCGCAATTCCGGCAGCCCGGGCAGGCGCGTGGTGTTCAGCACCGCAAGCGCGGTCAGCCCGGTGCTGGCGGGGATGGTCGCGGCTTCCACAAAGGCCATGATCTGCCCGCCCAAAGCGGCGGTCGCCATCGGCCCCGCCCCGGTGAAGGGCACCGCCAAGCCCCGCACACCCGCCGCGCGCAGCAGCTGCGCCATCAGGATATGCTGCGTGCTGCCCATGCCGGGCACGCCATAGACCAGCGCCTCCGGCCCGGTGCGGGCCAGGGCGATCATGCCCGCCATGTCCGAGAACGGCGCGTTGCGGCCCAGGATCAGCACCTGCGGGTTGTCATACACCAGGCACAGATAGCGGAACTGGTCCGCCTGATAGGGCGTGGCCTGCATGAAGGGCTGCGTGGTGATGGCGTTGTTGGGTGACAGCCCGATCGTGTAGCCATCCGGCCGGGCGCGGTGCAGCTCGGCATTGCCGATCGCACCCGCGGCCCCGCCGCGATTCACCGCCACCACGGTCTGGCCCAGCGCGCGCGATAGTTCGGCCTGCAGCGCGCGGGCCATCAGGTCGGTGTTGCCGCCGGGTGGGAAGGGGATGATCAGCTGGATCGCCCGGCTGGGCCAGGCGTCTTGCGCGAAGGCGGGGCTGGCCAGCGCCAGCAGGATCAACAGCAGCTTCCTCATGGAGGGGAGCCTAACGGGCCGACAGGCTCTCCGCCAGCATGTCGAACACCAGGCGCATCCGGCGGCTGGTGCGCAATTGCCGATGCGCGACCAGCCACATCGGAAAGCGGATCGGCGGCAGGTCGGGCAGCACACGGCGCAGGCGGCGTTCGGCATCGCCCACCGCCTCGGTGATCAGGCCGATGCCGGCGCCACGCTTCACCCATTCCCATTGCACCAGGTGGCTGTCAGTGCGCAGCGGGAAATCGGCGGGCGCGCCCAGCCGCGCCAGGGCCTCGGCCAGCGGTGCATTGTCGATGAAGCCCAGGAAGGGCGCGCCACGCAGATCCTGCCAGCGGCGCGGCTGCCCCAGCCGGCGCAGCAGCGCGGGCGTGGCATAGGGGCGGGCAGTGTCCTCGCGCAGCTTGCGCAGCACCAGCTCCGGGTCGGTGGTGGTGGCATTGCGGATGGCGATATCGGCCTCCCGCCGCAGCAGGTCGAGCGTGCGGTTGGTGGCGATCACCTCCAGCCGGATGCCGGGGTGTTCGGCGCGCAGCCTTGCCAGCACCGGCGGCAGCAGATGCGCCGCATAGACCTCACTGGTGGTGATGCGCACCACGCCCTCGATCGTCTGCGACAGGCCATGCGCGCCTTGCGACAATTGCTGCGCGGCCAGGCCCATGGCGCGCACATGTGCGAGCAGTTCGCGGCCATCCGGTGTCAGCGCCAGGCCGCGGCCTGCGCGTTCGAACAGCACCGCGCCGAGTTCGCGTTCCAGCGCTTCCACCTGCCGGGACAGCGTGGGTTGCGTGAGGCCCAGTGCCGCGGCTGCCGCCGACAGGGAGCCGGTTTCCGCCGTGGCCAGAAAGGCGCGGGCGCGGTTCCAGTCGAATTGCAGGCTGCGCCAATCCATACGTTTTCGTATAGGACAGCCACGCATCCGCGCAATTCCCATCCGGTGCCGCGCCGCCTACCCCGGCTGCCTGTCACAGGAGAACCGCCATGCGCGCCGCCATCCAGCACCGCTACGGCCCGCCCGAGGTTCTCAGCATCGAGAACCGCCCCAGGCCCGAACCAGGCCGTGGGCAGCTGCGCGTGCGCATCTCGCACAGCACGGTCACATCGGGTGATGCGCGCATCCGCGGCTTTCGCGTGGACCCGCTGTTCCGCCTGCCGATGCGCCTGTTCTTCGGCTTCCGCCGCCCGCGCCACCCAGTGCCGGGCATGGAGTTCGCCGGCGTGATCGATGAGATCGGCCCCGGCGTCACCGGCTGGCATATCGGCCAGCGCGTCTTCGGCCTGGTGCTGCATGGCGCCAATGCCGAATGGCTGGTGCTGCCGGCCGATGCTGTGATGGCGCCGATCCCCGATGGCGTCAGCGATGCCGCTGCCGCCGCCACGCCCTTCGGCGCGCTGCATGCCTGGGGCTTCCTGCATGATGTGGCGCGGGCGCAACCTGGCGAGCGTGTCCTGATGCTGGGTGCCAGCGGCGCGCTTGGCGTTTTCGCGGTGCAATTCGCCAGGCGCGCGGGGCTGCGCGTCACCGCGCTGTGCAGTGCGGGCAACATGGACATGCTGCGCGACCTCGGCGCCGATACCGTGCTGGACCGCGCGACCACTAGCATCTCCGACCTGCCGGACCGCGCCGATATCCTGCTGGACCTGTTCGGCGGCGCAGACCCCGTGCCCTGGCGCGCCGCGCTGACACCCACGGGACGACATGTGCAGGTGGTCTTCGGCGCGCGTGACCTCGGCCTTATGGCGTGGCGCAAGCTCGCGGGCGGGCCTGCCCTGCGCTGCGCCCTGGTCAATGGCACGGCCGCGGGCCTGCGCGACATCGCGGCCTTGCTGGGCCAAGGCGCCATCCGCCCGGTGATCGACCGCGTCTTGCCGCTGGAGGAGATCGCGGCGGCGCATGCGCTGGTGGATTCCGGCCGCAAGCGCGGCGCTGTGGTCCTGGCGCTATAGGCCGAGCAACTCCGGCAGATCCGCCATTCCAAAGAAGGGAATGGCTCCCGCGGCGTGCAGGGCCTCGGCCGGCGTTTCATGGGCGAGACCCATCACGATGCAGCCCGCCGCCCTGCCGGCCCGCACGCCGGTCACGCTGTCCTCCACCACCACGCAGCGCGCGGGTTCGACACCACAGGCGCGGGCGGCTGCCAGGTAGATATCCGGCGCGGGCTTGGGCCGCGCCACATCCTCGAAGGAAAACACCCGCGGGCCGAAGATTTCCGCCAGGCCGAGCCGCGCCATCTTGGTGGCCAGCTCCTCGCGCGAGGAATTGGAGGCCACCGCCACCGGCAGCCGCGCCGCCACCTGCCGCACGGCATCGAGTGCGCCTTCGACCGGCATGGTCTCCCGCGCCAGCAATTCCGCGATCTTGTGGCCGAAGGCACGTTCCCAATCGGGCGCCAGCGGGCCGGTGCGCGCTTCCACCAAGGGCCGCATGGCGGGCCATGCCAGGCCCAGGAATTGCCGCCGCGCCTCGGCCGCATCCATCTCCCAGCCACGCGCGGTCAGTTCCGCCGCGACCAGCTGGTTCACCAGCAATTCGGTGTCCGCCAGGACGCCGTCGCAGTCGAACAGGACGGCGCCGATCACGCCGCCTGCTTCAGCTTCGCATGCGGGCAATCACCATGGACCTTGGGGCATTGCCGGCCGCCGGCGAAGCTGCACAGCTTCCGGTCGCTGACCAGGGTGCGGCGCACCAGGCCGGCCAGCGCCTCGATAAAGGCCCGGTCGCTGTTCTGGGCGGGTGCGCGAAAATACCCGGGCACGCCGAATTCCTCGGCTTCCTCGCGGTATTCCACATCCAGCTCCACCAGGGTTTCCGAATGCTCGGAGACGAAGGCGATGGGCACGATCAGGATGCCGACCTTCTCTTCGCCCGCGCGTTCGATTTCAGCCTCGGTCGCGGGCCCGATCCATTTCTGCGGGGTCACGCGGGACTGGTAGCAGGTGATCCAGTCCAGCCCTGGCATGGCCAGCGCATCGACCACGCGCAGCACGGTCTGCTCCACCTGCCATTGATACGGGTCGCCCTGCTTCACGATGGTCTCGGGCAGGCCATGCGCGCTGAACAGCACGCGCAGCGGAATTTCCGGTGCCAGCTCGGCGCGCGCCTTGTCATAGGCGTCCTTGACGATGCGCGCCGTGGCCTCGGCGAAGCCGCTATCGGAATGCCAGCAGCACAGCGTCTGCGTCGGCACCGAGAGCCCGACCTTCTGCGCCGCCACATCCCAGGCCAGCATGCTGCTGCCCGTGGTGGTGGTGGAAAACTGCGGATAGAGCGGCACCAGCAGCACACGGTCCGCGCCCCATGCCTTCACAGCAGCGGCCGCTTCATCCGAGAAGGGGTGCCAGTAGCGCATCGCCACGAAGCTGCGGAATTCCGGCTCATCCCCCGCCAGCGCGGCATCCAGCGACTGGCCTTGCTCGATCGTCAATTCCAGCAGCGGCGACTTGCCGCCGAGGACCATGTAGTTCTCCAGCGCCGCCTTGGTGCGCCGGCGCGCGATGAACTTGCCCAGCCACGGCCGGATGAAACCCGGTACGCGCAGGATCGCGGGGTCGGTGAACAGGTTCTCCAGGAACGGGCGCACCGATTCCGGTGCATCCGGCCCGCCCAGGTTCAGCAGGACAAGGGCGATCTTCTCGCGGCGGGCGGTATCGGCGGTCATTACGGCGCAGATACCCCCCTGGGCGCGGAGTTCAACCCCCGCGAACCAGACGAAGCAGCGCCATCACGTGTTCGATGGGCGTTTCCTTCTCAATCCCATGGCCCAGATTGAAGATGTAGGGCCGGCCGCGCATGGCCGCGAGCAGCGCCCGCGCCTCGGTCTCCAGCGCGACACCGCCTGCGATCAGCGCCAGCGGGTCCAGATTGCCCTGCAACGCCATCTCGGGCGGGATCTGCTGCGCTGCCCAGCGCGGGTCCATGTGGGTGTCCATGGCCAGGCCCTGCATGCCGGTGCGCGCCGCGTAATCCGCGAACATCGACCCCGCCAGCCGTGGGAAGCCGATCATCGGGATATGCGGCGCGGCCTGGCCGATGGCGCGGCGGATATTGGCCGTGGGCTCGATCACCCAGCGGCGGAACTGGCTGGGGGAAAGCAGGCCCGACCAGCTGTCGAACAGCATCAGCGCCTCGGCCCCGGCTTCCACCTGGCCCATCAGGTAATCCACAGTGGCATCGGTCAGGATGCGGATCAGGCGGCCGAAAAACGCGGGGTCGGTGTAGGCAAGGTGGCGGGTGAAGGCGAAATCCGATCCACCGCGACCTTCGATCATGTAGCAGGCCACGGTGAAGGGGCTGCCCGCAAAACCGAGCAAGGTGGTGCGGCTGCCGGCTTCATCCAGCGCGTTGCGGGTCAGGGTGACGGTGTCGAAAATGCATTGCGCCTCACCGCGCAGGCGGCCGGGGTCCAGGCGGGAGAGTGCGGCCATGTCCTGGATGGGTTCCAGCCGCGGGCCTTCGCCCTCCTCCATCCACAGCTTCTGGCCGAGCGCCCAGGGCACCATCAGGATGTCGCTGAACAGGATGGCGCCATCCATGCCATAGCGGCGCACCGGTTGCAGCGTCACCTCGGCGGCCAGATGCGGCGTGGTGGCGAGTGCGAGGAAGCTCCCTGCCTCGGCCCGTGTGGCCTTGTATTCCGGGAGGTGGCGGCCAGCCTGGCGCATCATCCAGGCCGGTGGCGGCCAGACCGGTTCGCCGGCCAGAGCACGCAGAATGGGTTTCGTGGTCTCGTTCATCGGACCTACTATCAGCCATAAACTAAGAATTAGGATAGATGTGGTTGTCTGTAGGGGGTGTGGATAGCGTGAAACCCCGCTGCGCCAGGCAATGTCCACGCGCCATCCCTGGGGGCAGCCGGCGCGCAAGGCCTTGCTCTTGCGGGCCTGTGCCCAGCTTGTCCCCATTCTCCACCTTGTTCACGCCGGATGCATGCCGGTTTGTCAGTCTGTGCCATGCATCCCCATTATCGGCTGGGCCTGTCTGGGCGGCGCCACTTCATCCACATTCTCCACAGTGATCCACGCTGTTCCCCAGCGCTGCCGCACAGCCTATGTGTGCCCTGCAAGCAGCGTCGCGGAGAACCAGATGGACCAGCGCGGGATCAACCTGCATCTCGTCTCCGACAGCACCGGGGAGACGTTGAACAGCATCGGCCGTGCCATCCTGGCGCGGTTCGAGAACCACCATGTCATCAACCACCGCTGGTCCCTGGTGCGCAGCCGCATGAACCTGGACCGCGTGCTGGAAGGCCTGGAGCATGAACCCGGCCCGGTGCTGTTCACCCTGGTCGACCAGTCGCTGCGCCACGCGCTGGAGGAAGCCTGCGCCAGGCTGCATGTGCCCTGCCTCTCTGTGCTGGATCAGGCCATGGAATTGCTGGCGCATGAGATCGGCGCGCCGGCCAAGCCCAAGCGCGGCGCGCAGCACGTGATGGACAGCGACTATTTCCGCCGGATCGACGCTATGCATTACGTCCTGTCGCATGATGACGGCCAGGGCAGTGCGGGCTTTGCCAATGCGGATGTGGTGCTGGTTGGTGTTTCACGCTCCTCCAAGACGCCGACCTGCTTTTATCTGGCCAATCGCGGCGTGAAGGCGGCGAATGTGCCGCTGGTGCCCGGCGCGCCCTTGCCGGCGGAGCTGGAATCGCCGCCCTGCCCCGTGGTGGGGCTGACCATTGATGTGCAGGCGCTGATCGAAATCCGTCGCCACCGGCTGAAGATCATCGGCGGCGGCGGCATCCGCCAG
>JAIXVH010000372.1 GCA_027483125.1 Acetobacteraceae bacterium
CCGCCAGCACGCCCAGCACCGTGCCTATCACGAAAGCCAAGGCAACCGGCGTAATACCCATGAACCAGGAAAGCCGCCCGCCATAAAGCAAGCGCGTCAGCATATCGCGCCCAAGTTCATCCGTGCCCAGCACATAATTCGGCGTGCCAATGGCGCGCAGGCGGCGGATCATGCTGCCCTGATAGGGATCATGCGGCGCGATCAAAGGTGCAAAAACGATCGCGAGCAGCATCAGCAATAAAATCGACGCACAGAAGATCGTCACCGGGTCACGGCGCACGCGCTTCCAGACACCGGCCCAATAGCCCGTGGAGCTCTCTGCCGCCTGACGTGCCTGAACCGCGAGTTCAGCTTCCGCCGCCGATGGGGTGGTTGCGCTATTCGCCATGGCCTCAGCCCCGCTTAATGCGCGGATCAAGCGCGGTTTGCATCAGATCCACCAGAAGATTGAGGATGACGAAGAACATCGCCAGCACCAGGATGGTGCCTTGCAGCACCGGCAGGTCACGCTGGAAGATCGCGCTGTTCAGCAGCAGCCCGGTGCCCGGCCAGGAGAACACCGTCTCCACCAGGATCGAGCCGCCCATCAGATAGCCCAGCTGCAGGCCCATCACCGCCAGCACATTCGGCGCGGCGTTCTTCACCACATGGCCGAACACGCCCCAGCCGGTCAGGCCCTTGCCCTTCAGCGCGGTGATGAATTCCTGGTTCATGATCTCGGCGACGATGCCGCGCACCGTGCGCGTGACAATGCCCATCGGGATCACCGAGAGCGTGACGGCGGGCAGGATCAAATGCTGGAAATGCTCCCAGTCCCAGACCCAGTCCGCGGAGCCCCCTGGCCCCGCCCCCATGGCCGGCAACATGTTGTATTGCACAGAGAATATCACCACCAGCACCATGCCCAGCCAGTAATGCGGGATGGAGACGCCCGCGACCGCGGTGGTGACCGCGAGCCGGTCAATGATCGAGCCTCGGAAGGTGCCCGCCAGCCCGCCCAGGATGGCGCCGATCACGAAGCCGATCAGCGAGGCGAAGGCGGCCAGTGTCAGCGTATTGGAAATGGCGCTCGAC
This sequence comes from Acetobacteraceae bacterium, assembly GCA_027483125.1. GTDB lineage: Bacteria > Pseudomonadota > Alphaproteobacteria > Acetobacterales > Acetobacteraceae > Rhodovarius. The sequence continues at coordinate 1,075 of JAIXVH010000372.1, forward strand.
AGGTCCGACCAGACCGGCCTTCCGGTGGCGAGCGACCGGCCGAGATCGCCCTGCACCACCTTCATCAGCCAGATGCCGAACTGGATCGCCAGCGGCTTGTCCAACCCGTAATCGCGGCGGACGGATTCCACCACATCGGCCGGCGCGTCGGGCGGCGCGATCGCGTTGATCGGGTCACCCGGCGCGATCTGCACCAGCATGAAACAGACGAAGCCGACAGCAAGCGCAATCGGGATCGCGTAGAGGACCCTTCGGATCAGGTAGAAGAACATCGGGATCCTCTCTCAAACATTCTGTGAGGCCGATTCACTGAACAGGCTGAAGAAGCCTGTTCAGATCGGACTCAAGTTCACTGAATGGACGGCAGCCGCAGATCGACAAACCAGCTCTGCGGCTGGACATAGCCCTGGATGCGCCGGCTCATCGCACGCGGTGCGACGTCATGCGCGATCCAGATGAACAGCGCCTCGTCCACGCCGGCCGCGTGCAAACGCGCCAGGGCGGCGTCGCGCGCGGCGGGTTCGAAGGCGTTGCGCGCCTCGGCCACCATCGCGTCGAAGCGCGGATCGTTGAACATGCCCCAGTTGTTGGACGTGGGCGCCGCCATCTTGCTGTCCCAGAAGCGGACCATGGCGAAGAACGGGTCCATCGCCGCGAAGCTCACATTGATCGCATGCGCGCCGCGCGCGGAGGCATGCGCGCAGCCATTGCGCCAATTGGTGAACAGCGCGTTCCACTCGATGGTGTCGAATTCGACATTCACGCCCACGGCGCGCAGCTGCTGCTGGAGCAGCTCATTCATCGGCAGCGGCTGCATCTGGCCCGAACCGCTGGCGCTGATCTGTACGCGGAGCGTCAGCGGGCGTTGCGCGTTGTAGCCAGCCTCGGCCAGCAGGCGCCGTGCCTCGGGCAGGTCGGTGCGGATGCGGAAGCTGGGGTTGCCCCACCAGGGGTGGCCCGGCGCGACGGTGCCGACCGCCGGCACCATCAGCCCGCCCAGCAGGGTGCGGATCTGCTCACGGTCGATCGCCAGGTTGATCGCGCGCCGCACGCGCACATCGCGCAGCGGCGAGGTCTCGGTGAAGCAGGGCTGCCAGGGCCAGACATGCGGCTGCAGGTTCTGCGTGATGTTGAACCCGCGGCTGCGAATCTGCGGCACGGCATCGGGAGAGGGCGCCTCGATCCAATCCACCTGGTTGGACAGCAGTGCGGCGGTGCGCGCATTGGCGTCCGGGATCGGCAGCAGCACGACACGATCCAAACGCGCGCGGGTGCCCCAGTAATTATCGTTGCGCGTCATCTCCGCGCGTTCGCGCGGCACGAAGCGCGTCAGCCGGAACGGGCCGGTGCCCGAGGGGTTGGCGGCAAAGGCGTTCCAGGTGGCCTCGGCATTGGGGTGCTGCGTGCGCAGCCGTTCCCAATGCGTGGGGCTGGCCATGAACAGATTCGTCAGGTTGATCGGCAGCAGGCTGTCGGGTTCGGAGGTGAACAGCGCCACCGTGTGGTCATCGATGCGCTCGGCGCGGCGCAGGGTGGGCATGCGGCTCGCGGTCAGGCCGACCTGGCGCGGGTCGAAATGCGGCGCCTCGCGGTCCAGCACCTTGCGGACATTCCAGACCACGGCATCCGCGTTGAAGGCGCTGCCGTCATGGAAGGTCACGCCGCGGCGGAGGTGAAACACCCAGCGCGTGCGGTCCGCAGGGTCGCTTTCCCAGCGCTCGGCCAGGCCGGCTATCACCACCGAGGCACGGTCAGCGGCGGACAGATCCCACGCCGTCAGGCCGTCATAGAGCGGGATACCGGTAAAACGGTTGCCCTCGAAGCCCTGGTCGGGCTGGCCATGCGTCAGCGGGATATCGGCCGCTGTCATCCCGATGCGCAGCGTACCTTGCGCCTGGGCGGCCAGGGGCATCGCGACGGCGCAGGCCGCCAACAGAAAACGTCTCAACATGGGCTTTCCTCGTGTCTATGCCCGGCGGGTCGGAAGATGCGCCGGGGTGCCCGCACCGGCAACCACGGCGCGCAGCCCAGCCTGCCCCACGGGGCTTGCCTTTGCACAGCACTCAGGCATGTGCTGCACGCCGATGAAGCTGCTTCTGATCAATGGCAACACCGACCCGGCCATCACCGCGCGGGTCCTGCAACATGCGCAGGCCGCGCTGCCCCGGCTGGGGCTTTCGGCCGAGCTGCATGCCGTGACCGCGCGGTTCGGCGCGCGCTACATCGCCAGCCGCGCCTCGGCCGCGATTGCCGGCCATGCCGTGCTGGAGGCGCTGGCCGAGCACGGCGCGGGGATGGATGGCATCATCATCGCCTGCTTCGGCGACCCCGGGCTGGATGCGGCCAAGGAACTGGCCGGCGTACCGCTGGTGGGCATGGCCGAGGCCTCGCTCGCGGTGGCGCGCGCGGCGCAGCGGCGCATCGGCTTCATCACCGGCGGTGCCGCCTGGGTGCCGATGCTGGAGGAATTCTGCCTCTCGCGCGGGCTGCCGGCGGGCCAGGTGCTGGTGCGTGCGGTCGCACCCGACGGCGCGCGCATCGCCGCCGACCCCGAAGGCGCGGTGGCGGAACTGGCCGAGGCGGTGCGCGCCGCGGCGGCGGATGGCGCGGAGGCCGTGGTGCTGGGCGGCGCGGGGCTGGCCGGGCTGGCGCCGGCGGTGGCCGCGGCATCAGGAGTGGCGGTGCTGGACAGCCTGCATTGCGCGCTGCTGGCGGTGATGCAGGCGGCGGTGCCGGCGCGCGCGGCGGGGGTGCGGACGGTGGGGCTCAGCGCGGCGCTGGAGGGGTGGATGGCGGGGTGATGCCCGCCCCCAAAAACCTTGGCATGGTCGCATGCCCCGCCGCCGCCACGCCGCGCCCGCGCAGCAGCACCGCCGCACAGCCCAACATGATCCGCAGATCCCGCCGCAGCGACACCCGCCGCGCATAATCGGCATCCAGCCGCAGCCGCAGCGCCCAGGGCACGGCATTGCGGCCCGCCGCCTGCGCCAGCCCGCACAGGCCGGGGCGCACATGCAGCCGCGCTGCCTCCCGCGGCGAATACAGCGCCACATACTCCACC